>CAMMYS010000040.1 GCA_946528555.1 uncultured Mycoplasmatota bacterium | reverse complement strand
CATTTAATGATTTATATGATGAAAGTATTAAAAAATGTATTAAAATTATTAATAATATAAATAAGTATTTTGAAAGTAAAATAACATTTAATGAACTATTAAAAACTATACCTAATATTAGTTATACAACTGGTTTATTATTAGAAGAAAATAAAAGAATGATTAATTTTGAATAATCATTCTTTTTAATTATAAATCTTTATCTTCTTCTGGACTATTTATATTAACCATTCTTTCTTGTTCAGAATGAATTATTTTAATAATTTCATCCATAATAGGTTTTTTATCTTCATCCATATTTTCTCTTAAGCTTCTAGCTTTAATTTCTAAATCTTGTGTAGTATCAATAATTCTTTTTAACTCATCTTTATCAATTACACCATCAGCACTCATAGCGTCATATTCCATTTTATGCTTATATAATTCTTCTTTTAAAGTTGAAGCTATTGTAGAAATAGATGTTTTTTCATTTAAATCTTCTAAATTATTTTCCATATATCCTCCATTATTTAATACCTTTAATCTTATTAATAATATTTTGAGATATAATTTTTCTTCTTTCTCTTTTTAATTTTTTTCTAGAATATTCTAATTCATTAATTTCTTCTTCATAATCATCTAGTTCATTCATTAAAATTTCAAATTCTTCTTTAGTAATATAAAATAAATAATAATCTTCTAATATTTCTTCTCTTCTAAAATTAATCTCTTTTCTAATTTTTCTAATATTCATATTTATTAACAAGGTCCTTTTGAGCAGTCATCTAATTTAATAATATTATTAGCTTCACAGTACTCAATAGATTTGTTTTTTAAAAGTTTATTACAAAATTCGCCTAATTCTTCTCTATTTTCAAATTCATAATTAATAGTTATTACATAAGAACCATATCCTAATGTTTCATAATTATCAATTTCAGAAATAGTCTTAAAATAATCTTCTATTTCTTTTTTATTAACATTATTTTTTATTCCAATAAGAACTTCATTTTTAACAAAATCATTATCTATAGTATGTTTAATAGTTTCATTTTTATCAATTATTATATCAGGTTCTTGTGAATAATTTAAATTTGTAAATACTAGAAAAATAACTATTGCTGCTAAAGCTATACAAATATAAGTAATAGTTTTAGTATTCATTATTTAAATATACCCTTCCACAAGCTATTTACTGCTTTTGTTGTAGCTTTATTTACAACTTTATTTCCTAATTGTCTAAATATTTTAGTCTGTTGTTTTCTTTTCTTTTCAGCTTCTTTTTCTTCTTTTTCTTTTTGTTTTTGTGCTTCTTTTTCAAGTCTAGCTTGTTCTTTAGCTTCTTTTTCTGCTTGTTTTTCAGCAGCTATTCTTTGCTTTTCTTCTTCTTTAGCTCTTTGAGCAGCTAATTTTTCTTCTTCTATTCTCTTCTTTTCTTCTGCTATTTTAGCATTTTCTTCATCAACTTTTTCAGTAGCAGAAACTTCATTTAATTCTGTTTCATATTTACCAAATATACGGCTTGATTTAATTAATGAATCTCTTAATTCATCACTAATTGTTCCCATGAAACTTTGTGGAGGTAAGATCCAACATCTTTCAACTACGCTTGGTTCACCTTTTTCATCTAAGAATGAAACTAAAGCTTCACCTGTTGCTAATTCTCTAATAGCATCTTCTGTTTTAAATTTAGGATTTGTTCTAAATGAATTAGCAGCTGCTTTAATAGCTTTATCATCACTAGGAGTATAACTTCTAAGTACATGTTGTACTTTATTACCTAATTGAGATAAGATCTCATCTGGTACATCACTTGGTGATTGAGAAATAAAGTATACGCCTACTCCTTTAGAACGAATTAATTTAACAACTTGTACTATTTGTTTAGTAACTGATGGTGACATCTCAGAGAAAATTAAATGTGCTTCATCTAAGAATAATGCAAGTTTTGGTCTTTCAAGATCTCCAACTTCTGGAAGATTGTCATATAAATTATTTAACATCCAAACTAGGAATACTGCATATAGTGTTGGTTTTTTAAATAATTCTTGAGCGTCAAGTACATTTACAAATCCTTTACCATTATAGTCAAATTGCATTAAATCAAATAATTGAAGTTCTGGTTTGCCAAAAAAATCTACTCCACCTTCTTGTTCAAGAATTAAAATATTTCTTTGAATAGCTCCTACACTTTGAGTAGTAATATTACCATATTTAGTAATATACTTATCTTTATTTTCACCTACGTAAAGTAATAAACTCTTTAAATCTCCTAAATCAATTAATGGCATATTTTCATCCTTAGCTATTTGGAATACAATAGCAAGAACACCTTCTTGAGCATCAGATAATTCTAACATTATTGATAATAATCTTGGTCCAATATTTTCAATAGTTGTTCTAATAGGATGTCCATTCTTTTTAAATACATCAAAGAATGTTACTGGAAATGATTGATAACTAAAGTCATCTAATTTTAAACTAACAACTCTCTTATCAACATTCTCATTTGGTTCTCCTTGTTTACAAATACTTGCTAAATCTCCTTTAACATCAACATAGAATACTGGAATACCTGCGCTTGAAAAAGATTCAGCCATAACTTTAACTGTAGTTGTTTTTCCACTACCAGATGCTCCTGTTATAATTCCATGTCTGTTTGCCATTTTTGGTAAAATACATAATTCATTATCACCATTTTTACCAATTACTAATTTGTTATTCTTATACATTTTATTTTCCTCCTACCATATTCATAAACTCTTCTTCAGAGATTATTTTAATATTTAACTCATTAGCTTTTTTATTCTTTGTTGATGTAGATGTTACATCATTATTTATTAAATAATTAACTTTATTAGAAATACTTGATACTACTTTACCACCATTATTTTCTATAAACTCAATCATTTCATCTCTATTATTAAAATTATTAATACTTCCTGTTATTACAAATGTTAAATCTTTTAATGAAGTATTTTTATTATTAACTTTTTCAAATTCTAATTCTTTTATTAAATCATCTAATTCATGAATAAACTCTTCATTACTAAAATATTTTATCCAATACTGTGCTATTACATCTCCTACTCCATCAATAGCACTTAATTCTTCAAAAGTAAGATTTCTTATTTTATCAAAATCATTATTATATGTATTACATATTAATTTAGCTCTTGAAAGTCCTATTTCTGGAATACCTAATGCATATATAAAGTTTGCAAGTTTAACTTTTCTTGATTTATTAATACTATCTATCATATTTTGATATGATTTTTCACCAAATCCATCATAATTAATTATTTCTTCTTTATAATCATCTAAGTGATATAAATCTCTATAGCTACTTATAATACCCTCATTTATGAATCTTGACAAGATTTGTTCTGAAATTCCATCAATATTCATAGCATTTCTACTAGTAAACAAATCTAATCTTTTTATTAATTTAGCTGGGCAAAAATCATTTAAGCAATATAAATATCTAACATTATTAATATTTTCTATTGATGTAGGTTCACCACACACTGGACATTTATCAGGTATTTTTATATTGTCACTTTTTGTTAAGTTATTAGCAACCTGTGGAATAATCATATTAGCTTTAAATACTTCAATAGTATCTCCAATTCCTAATTTTAAATTACCCATTATTGATAAATTATGAAGGGATGCTCTTGAAACTATTGTTCCTTCTATTTCAACACTTTCAAATACAGCTACTGGATTAATAAGACCAGTTCTTGAAGCCATCCAATCTACACTTAATAATTTAGTTTCAACAGTTTCATCTTTCCATTTAAATGCTATTGAATGTTTTGGTGCTTTAGCAGTACTTCCTAAAGACATACCATATGCCATATCATCAAATGTAAGAACAAGTCCATCACTAGGTATATCATATGTTTTAATTTTCTCTTTGAAGTTTAATACTTCTTTTTCCATATTTTCAGCAGTTACTTCTACTCTTTCAACTGTTTCAAATCCAAGAGAGTCTAACCATTCAAATTGTTTTTCTTTTGAATTTGGTATATCTGTATCTGCTTCAATTAAAGCAAATATTATAATGTTAACATTTCTTTTTGCTGTTACACTACTATCTAATTGTCTAACACTTCCACTACATAAGTTCCTAGGATTCTTAAATTGTAATTCTCCATCACTAACCATATCATCATTCATTTTATTGAAATCAGAATATTTAATAATAGCTTCTCCTCTTACAACAAGATTACCTTTAAATGGTATTTCTAATGGAATATTTTTAAACTTCTTAACATTTTCAGTTACTACTTCACCAATAATACCATTACCACGAGTTACTCCACTATATAATTTTCCTTTTCTATATGTTAGTACTATTGTAAGACCATCTAATTTCCAAGATAATAATCCTTTTTTATCACCTATAAAACTAACTAAATCAGAAATACTCTTTGTTTTAGAAAGTGATAACATTGGACTTGGATGTTCTACCTTCTCTAATGTTTGTGAAACTTCTGTTTCTACATTAATAGTTGGACTATTGGAAAGTGTTGTCTGAGTTTCATTTTCTAGATTTACTAATTCATCATAAAGTTTATCATATTCATAGTCACTCATTATAGGTGAACTAAATTGATAATACTGTCTTGATGCTTCGTTTAGTAAATCTACAAGTTCTTCCATTCTACGTAGTTTTTCTTCCATAGTAACCCTCCGATTTATATAGTATTATTATACCATAATTTATATTTATTTTTTTACTATTTTTGTGTTAAAATAATCATAGGTGATTATATGGCAACTACTAAAAAACATAATATTATTTTTCTTGATTATGATGGTGTTATAAGTATACCAAGTGATAATTATAAAGATAATATTGTAAACGAACAAGCAATTAAATATTTAAATCAATTATGTTTAGATTTTGATTTTGATATAGTAATAAGTAGTTCTTGGAGAAAGTATCCTAATTATAAAGATTTATTTTATAGTTTTGGTATAGATAAAGATATTAAAATAATTGGTTGTACTGAAATAAATAGTGATAATAGAATTAATCAAATAAAAGATTATCTAAAAGAACATGAAGATGAAATAGATAAATATCTAATTTTAGATGATGCATACTTTCCAGGTCATTTAGGTGAACATTGTGTTCAATGTCCATATAATATGGGATTTACTAAAAATAAATATATTGAAGCATTAGATAAAATTCAAAACATATAAAAAACACTTTTAAAAAGTGTTTTTATTTTTTCTTTAAAGCATCTCTAATTTCTTCAAGAAGTAGAACTTCATCAGATTTCTTTGGTGCTTCTGGTGCTGGTTCTTCTTTTTTCTTAAAGAACTTGTTCATAGTTTTAACAAGAAAGAAGATACATAGTGCTACAATTACGAAATCAATTACATTTTGAATAAATGCACCATATCTAACAGTAGCATCACCTATATTAATAGATAATGTTGAGAAATTAATTCCACCAAGAGCAACTCCTATTACTGGCATTAAAATATCATCTACTAATGAAGTAACAATTTTTCCAAAAGCAGCTCCGATAATTACACCAACAGCCATGTCAATGACATTTCCTCTAGAAATAAAGTCCTTGAATTCTTTAATAATTCCTTTAGCTTTTTCTTTTTTATCCATGATATTCCTCCTAAGTACATTATAACATAAATGTGGATATAATGTGGATAAAAATATATAGATTTTAATAATTATAAAATATATAATATTATTGGATGTGATAAAAATGTTTAAATATGAAAATGATTCTAGAAAAGTAACTAAAGGTCAAACTTTTATAGCTATAAAAGGACTTACTGTAGATGGGCATAAATTTATTGATAATGCTATTGAAAATGGTGCTAGTGAAATAATTTGTGAAAAAGATCTTGATATAGATATTCCATATAAAAAAGTTAAAGATTCTAGTGAATATGAAAAAGAATTATTGAAAAAAGAATATGGTGATATATTAGATAAATTACATATTATTGGTGTAACTGGTACTAATGGTAAAACAACAAGTTGTTATTTAATATATCAGATGTTACTTTCACTTGGAATTGATGCTGCTTATATTGGTACTATTGGTTTTTATCATAAAGATGAATTTATTGAACTTAATAATACTACTCCAGATATTTTAATAGTTTATAAGTTGTTAGTAGAAGCATATGAAAAAGGTTGCAAATATGTAGTAATGGAAGTTTCATCACAAGCTTTATCATATGATAGATTATTTGGTATTAATTATGATGTAATTGGATTTACTAATTTAACAGAAGATCATTTAGATTATCATAAAACTATGGAAAATTATTTAAAAGCTAAGTTAATGATATTAGATCATTTAAAAGATAATGCTGTTATTTTAGTTAATAATGATGATGAAAAACATACATATTTCAAAAAAGAAGGACATAAAGTATTAACATTTGGATACAATGCAGATTATGAAATATTAGATTATGAAATTGATCCTGCTGAAACTAAATTAAGATTTAAATATGATAATAACGAATATAACGTTACTATTCCATTAACAAATATGTTTAATATATATAATTATTTAACTATGTTATCTATTGTTAATAATTGTGGAATTAGTATTGATGATATTATAAAACATACTAGTGAATTAAAAGCACCTAAAGGTAGATGTGAAGTATATAAAGTTAAAGATGGTTATGCAGTTATTGATTATGCACATACTCCTGATGCTGAAGAAAAAGTTATTAAAGCTTATAATGAATTAAAGAAAAATAGAGTTATTACTTTAATTGGATGTGGTGGTAATAGAGATGCTAAAAAAAGACCTATTATGGGAAATATAGCAACTACTCTATCTGACTATACAATATTTACTAGTGATAATCCTAGAGAAGAAGATCCAAATGAAATAATAAATGATATTTTAAAAGGCGTTAAAACTAAAGATAATTATGAAGTAGTTATAGATAGAAAAGAAGCTATTAAAAGAGCGTTAGATATTATGGAAAAAGATGATATTTTATTATTACTTGGTAAAGGTCATGAAAATTATCAAGTTATTGGTAGAGAAAAAATTCATTTGGATGATGCTGAAGAAGTATTAAAATATAAAGAGTCACATTAATAATGTGACTCTTTTAATTCATTTTTTATCCATTGCATAACTAGATTAACAAAATACTCTATTTCATTATTAGTAAGTTCTCTTCCCTTTTCTATATGATGCCATTTATATAAACAGGATCTACAACAACACCCACATGCATGCATCGCTATAAACACAGGATGATTTTTCATAGGTGTTTGTCTTCCATCATTTTTTGGATTCTTATCACCTATTTTAGTTTTAATAAAATTATATGCATGTTCTTCTATTGTATCTAAACCTTTTTCATTTATATAATTAATCATATATTTTCTTAAATGAAATGAACTTCTAAATTTTGATTTTGATAAAGAATATAATTTTTGTTCTATACTATCCAATTATATAATTCCTAATAATACTAATAATATCAATATTACTACTCCAGGTATACCTAAAATACCAACTACTAAAGAAGTAACAATATTAAGTGGTATAGATATTAATCCAGTATAGTTAATTAACCATATAACAATAAAACCAACTATAGCATTAACTATTATTCCTATTAATTCTTTTCCTTTTGCATGAAATAAAAATTTTGCTATTAAAATAACTATAATTGCAATAATAGCGACTCTGATATAATATTCCATAATACTACCATCCTTTCGTTTTTATTATAACATAAATTATTTAAAAAATATATTTCTTATGCTATACTAAAATAGTAATAATTAGGAGAATGATATATGAAAAATAAATTTATTATTTTTAGTATTTTAATAATATTGATTAGTTTCTTTGCCTTTAACTTTGTAAGTGTTAAAGCTGATAGTGGTTGGGATTCTGATTTTGATAGTGACTGGGGATCCGATTGGGATTCAGATTGGGGTTCTGATTGGGATGATGACTATGACTATGACTGGGGTTCATCAGATTACTCATATCATGGAAGTCATCATAGCAGTAGTGGTGGTGATCTAATGGGAGTTCTATTCTGGATTGCTGTTATTATAATAGTTATAATTTATCTAGCTAGTAAAGATCATAAAAAAGGATATAATCCTGGTACTACTCCTAAAAAATATCAAGGTAATAGTAATATTAATGAATCTATAGAAGAAGCTGAAATTCAAGCACATATTCCTGGATTTAGTAAAACAGAGTTCTTAAATCAAGCTTATGATAACTTTATTGCAGTACAAAATGCATGGTCAGAGTTTGATTATAATACATTAAGAGGTTTATTAACAGATGAATTATATAATACATATCATTCACAATTAGTTGCTCTTAAAGCTAAAAAACAAAAAAATATTATGAGTGACTTTAGATTAATTCGTTCAGATATTACTCGTATGAATGTATCAGGAGATAAAATAACATTAGTTGTTTCATTAACAGTTGAATTCTTCGACTACGTAGTTGATAAAGATAATAATGTTACAAGAGGAACTAAAAATTATAAATTAACTAATAGTTATAACTTAACATTTATTAGTACTTTAAATGAAAAAGAAAAGAACAAAGAAAGAAATTGTCCTTCTTGTGGAGCTAAACTTGAAAATACTTCAAGTAATGTATGTCCATACTGTCATAGTAATGTAGTATTTGAAAATCACGATTGGATATTATCTAAGAAAGAAATAAGGAGATAATTATGTTAGAAGAAATTAAAAAATATGATAAAGAATTTGTAGAATCTGAGTTTATAACAAAAGCTGATCATATATTCATAATGATATTAAATGCTATTATGGAAAATGATTTATCTACTGTAAAACACTATTTGAGTGAAGATGTATATAATCATTTTGATAAACTAGTTAATAAATATATTGAAGAACATGTGATTAGATTATTTGATGAAATGAATGTTAAATCAACTGATATAGTAGATTATAATGTTGAAGATGGTAAATTAAATATTATAGTTACTTTAGTATCTAGATATATGGATTACTTCATAAATGAAGATGGTGAATTTGCAAGTGGAATAAATGATCATAGATTAGAATTATCTCATAGAATAGTATTTACTAAGAAATTAGAAACTAAACAACTTGGTGAAGTTAGAAGATGTCCTTCTTGTGGACATAGTTTAGATATTAATGCTTCAGGATTATGTCCTTTCTGTAATCAAACTATTGATATGAGTGAATATGATTATATAATTACTGAAATTGATAACATTTAAAAAAGAGATTTTCAAATCTCTTTTTTTAATCACATACTTCTTTATAAACTTTTGGAGTATCAGCGGGACAAGATCCTCTTTTATTTTGTGCTGTTGTTTTCTTTTGATTCCAAGTTGCTATAGAAGACTCACATTGACTAATCATTCCACTATATGCAGCTTTTACTTCTGAAAGACAATCTTGACATCCACCCATTGCTCCTACTGCACCTGGATGAGTTATGTTTGCTTTATCCATAGCAGCTGTATTATTTAAAAATTCTTGTTGAAGATTATTTGCTTCATTCATTTTGGAATTTATTTCACCTATTAATGCTTTATATTGAGCAATTTGTGCATCGCACTCATCTATTTCGGCTTGCCATTTATCTTCGCATTCAGCTATCTTAGCATTTGTTGCTGCTTGATCTACAACTGTATGCCATGTACATTGATATTCTTCTCTATAATAAATACTATTATTAAATCTTTTTAACATATTTCACCTCTTAAAACTCAACTGTATGGTCATTAGCAAAATTCTTTGTATTAGCATCTGCATGAGCTGCCTCATATCCATAAGTACTTGATTTATAATATGTTGATGCTATTCCTTCTGTCTCTAATAATGCATTATGAACAGCTAATGCAGCATTATATGCTGTTTCTAAATTAGCTCCCATTTTTGATATACAGTCACCTGCTGCTGATAAAGCAGAAGTATTTACTCCACTTGGATATGATGGACAACTACTTAAGAATTTAGATGATGTATTTCTTCTTGAATTTAATCCTTTTATATCAGTTAAACTTCTCATATGAGTTCCAATTGAATTAAGTGATTTATATAATGTTTCTACAGCTCTACCAGTATCTACTAAATTAAACTCTGCCCCATCTGATCCAGCATTATTTAATCTAGCTTTAATATATTCATCCATAGACATTGGAGGTTTCCCCTCTTCTTCTCTAATTCTATTATATTCAAGAACCATATTTTGAATATCCATCTCAGATACTTCTTCTAAACCATCAGGTGTATTTATATAATATGTACCATTTTCTTTTTGTAGGAATCCAGAATTATAAAGTGCAATTTTTGCTTCAGCAGTATCTATATAAACCTGAGCATCCTTCGCAGATTCAAATTTAACCCATTGATCACTCTTTGGATCAAAATAGTAATAATTCATAGTTCTACAAGTAGTTGGATTACCCCATCTATTAGGAAAAGAGAAATTTTCATCCATTAATAATGAATTTTCACCTCTTTGTAAACCAAGTGCATTCATAACGTCAACTGAATCTGTATGTCTATCATCATTATCTATATCATAAGCAGATATAACTACTGCAGCTCCTGCTCTAGCAGCGTCTTCTAAATCTTGATCATATGTAGCCAATCTTCCGTTCATAGAAGCGATTGTTCCATCTGGGTTTTCAACAATATATCTAGCTTGAAGATTTGCTATTACTAATGAATCATCTAATTCTGAAACATCTTCTTGTGGTACTTGATTAAATATAGATCTTTCTCCAGTTGTATCATTAAGTATTATAGTTGCTCTTGATTGTTCTCCTGCAGCATGTGATTCTTTTAAATCAGATATTGCTGCTGCTGTTACTAATGGTCCTGATGCGCTATGTCCACTATAAATACTAGCATTTCCATTAGCGCCAGTTTTATTAGCAAGATCTTTAGCTAAATCAATTGCTCCATCATAATCTTCTTTATGTAATTCAACAGGTACTACAACAATTACATTTTGGTCTGGAGAAGAAGCTCTAACAGAGTTAACATCAGATAACCCCCCTGCTCCTCTACCTGCTATACAAATTGTTGTATTTTCATCAACTTTTTCAGGGCAATCAACTAAATAAGATCTTCCATCAATAACCAATTCACTTTTATTATATTCCTTATATTGATTATTTAATACTCCTTCTAAATCATAATCATCTAAAGTATAATTTTGCATATTATCACCTATTTTCTATATAAATTATATAATATTTTTAATTTTAATAAAATGTATTTTACATTAAAAAAGCACTATTGTGTAAATAGTGCTATTCCCATGTCCAATTTCTTATTTCAGGCATGTCTTCTCCATTTTCATGGATATATTCTTTATGTTCAACAAGTTTATTCTTACAATATTCAATTAGTGCAGAAGATTTATCACCTAATTGTGGTAAATATTTTAAAGCATCAATTACTAAATGATATCTATCTAATTTATTTTGAACTTTCATATCAAATGTTGTAGTAATAGTACCTTCTTCAATATAACCATGAACATGAATATTTTTATTAGTTCTCTTATATGATAATTGATGTATTAAATGTGGATAACCATGATATGCAAAGATTACTGGTTTTTTCTTAGTAAATAATGCATCAAATTCTTCATTTTCTAAACCATGAGGATGGTTATCATCACTTTGTAATTTCATTAAATCAACTACATTAACTACTCTTATTTTTAATTTAGGGAAATGTTCTCTTAATAATTTAACAGCTGCTAATGTTTCAATAGTTGGTGTTTCACCAGCGCAAGCCATTACTAAATCAGGTTCTTTTCCTTCATCATTTGAAGCAAATTTTAATATACCCAATCCTTTAGTACAATGTTTAATTGCTTCATCCATTGTTAACCATTGTAATCTTGGATGTTTAGATGCAATTATTACATTTATATAATTCTTAGTTTTAATACAATGATCAAAACAACTAATTAATGTATTTGTATCAAATGGTAGATATATTCTTGTTATATCTGCTTTTTTAGTTACTAAATGGTTTATAAATCCTGGATCTTGATGAGTAAATCCATTATGATCTTGTTGCCATGCATATGAAGTAAGAATGTAGTTTAATGATGCTATATCTGCTCTCCATGGTAAATCATGACATACTTTTAACCATTTAGCATGTTGTGATGCCATTGAATCAACTACTCTTATAAATGCTTCATAGCTATGGAAGAAACCATGTCTACCTGTTAAAAGATATCCTTCTAACATACCTTCACATAAGTGTTCTGATAATACTGAATCTATTACTCTACCATAATTATTTAAATATTCATCTGTAGGTAATGTAATACCATTCCATTGTCTATAAGTTGATTCAAATACATGATTTAATCTATTTGATAATGCTTCATCTGGTCCAAAAATTCTAAAGTTTTTATTATGCTCATTAGCAGTAATAATATCTCTAATAAACTTACCTAATTCCATCATATCTTGTGCTACTACAGAACCTGGTTTTTTAACATCTATTGCATATTTTCTAAAATCAGGAACATTTAATTCTTTTAATAACTTTCCACCATTTGCTACAGGATTAGCTCCCATTCTAGCATTTCCTTTAGGAACAAGTGCTTTTAATTCTTTTTTAAGAGTTCCGTTTTCATCAAATAATTCTTCTGGATGATAACTCTTTAACCATGCTTCTAAAATTGATAAGTTTTCTGGATGTTCTCTATTAACTACAACTGGTACTTGATGTGATCTAAAACTTCCTTCAACCATTTTGCCATCTATTTTCTTTGGTCCAGTCCATCCCTTAGGAGTTTTAAAAATTACCATTGGGAATTTAGCTCTTTTATTTAAATGTTTTTTACTCTTAATTGATTTTATATCCTCAATACATTTATCTAATGTTTTAGCCATTAATTCTTGTAATTTATCTATTGAAGTTGCTTCTACTATATATGGTATATATCCACATCCTTCAAAGAATTTAATTAATTCATCTTTTGGCATTCTTGCAAATATAGTTGGATTTGCAATTTTATATCCATTTAAATGCAATATTGGAAGTACAATTCCATCAGTAAGTGGATTTATTATTTTATTTAAATGCCAAGATGCTGCTAAAGGACCTGTTTCAGCTTCTCCATCACCTACTACACAAGCAGCTATCAAAGTTGGATTATCAAGTACTGCTCCATAAGCATGAGCAAGTGAATAACCTAGTTCTCCACCTTCATTAATACTACCTGGTGTTTCAGGTGCAACATGAGAAGATATTCCTCCTGGAAAACTAAATTGTTTAAATAATTTCTTTAATCCTTCTTCATCCTCTGTAATATTTGGATATACTTCTGTATAAGTACCTTCTAAATATACATTTGCTACCATTGCTTGGCCACCATGACCTGGTCCAGAAATATATATCATATTTAAATTATGCTTTTTAATAATTCTATTTAAATGCATATATATAAAATTCTGTCCTGGTGCTGTACCCCAGTGTCCTACTACATTAGGTTTAACATGTTCTAATGTTAATGGTTCTCTAAGTAATGGATTATCTTTCAAATATAATTGTCCTAATGATAAATAATTTAGTGCTCTAAAATATTCATTCATATTTTTTAATTCTTTGTCAGTTAATGTTCTCATATTTCCTCCTTATTCTATTTTACTTCAGCACCAAGTTCACTTGCTGCTTCTTTCAATATATCTGATTTTTCTTTTTCACTTTGTCCAACTGATAATCTAGTTTCACTAAAATCACTACCCACCATTTTAACTCCATTAAAGTTTCTAAATTTATGTATATTATTATCACCAAATCTAGAATAACTTAAATCTTTATTAAATACTTTTTGTGGATCTATATCTAAATTAGTAAATCTAAAATCTATATCTGTTGCTACCATATTATCACAACTAATATTACTTAAATCAAAATACTTAAGTAATTTAATAAATTCTTGTTTTATTTCTTTACTTCCATCAGGTCTTTCATCAAATAAATAATCTTCATTTATTGGAATAGTATGATATAGTCTCCTAATAGTAAAGTTTTCATCAGGATTTTTAATATGTGATATAACTTGTTCTAAATCTCTAATCATATGTTCTGTTTCTTTATTTTGTTCTGCTTTCAATTTATCATTAATATTATTAATTCTTTCAAGTTCTATATCATAATTATCATTTTCTTCTTTTCTTTCTTTTCTTCTTTCATCTTCAATATTTTGATCTATATTATTATCACTACTATTCTTTATATAATTATAATATTTAAATAAAGCACATATAGAAATATCTTCATCACTATCACTCAACATACTCTTAATAATATCTAAGCTTACATTTTCGTTTTCTAAAACACATTTTCTTACTTTAGATGATATATTATTTGATAATAAATCTATGTTTTTATTCTTTTTATTTGAAGCAATATTACATATCAATTCTTCATCTTCTACTAAAGATAATCTATCTAATATACCTTGTGGTAAATTTGGATTACATACTATTGCTCTATATGTCTCTATTTCATTAGTTCTTAATTCTTTCTTTATAATAGTTTGCGGACAATTAGGATTCTTTAATATATCTAATTTTAAATCTTTATTATTATTTCTTTCATATATTTTTCCTAATATATCTTCACTACAATTAATATTTTTAGCAAATGAATATCTTGCTGTATATCCTAATTTACTCTTATATATCATATGTAATTCTTCATTTGTCATATTTATATTACTAGCAATATCAGATATTTCTTTCATAGTTAAATTATCTGCATTAGAAGAATATTTTAATAATACATCTTTAGGACATATTGGATTTGAAAGATTAACTTCATTAATCATCCTAAATAACTTTTTAGGACATTTATTATTTTTCATAAGTAATGAATATATATTTTTATCATTAGTTGATATTAATAAATTTAATATTTCTCTTGGACAATTCTCATTTTCAATAACATTATTTTTAGTTATCTTATCATTATATAGTTCTTTTAATATATCTTCAGGAGTATTACAGTTCATAGATAAACATATTTTAATATCACTATCATTTTTATCATAATACTCTTTTAATACATCACTAGGACAATATGAAAGAGATAGATAAGATAATAAAGCTTCTTTGCTTAACTTATCTAACTTAGATTTAATATTTGACAACACCCTTTCTAAATCATCCATATTCTTTCACCTATTATATTTATTTTACCACAAAAAAAAGAGTTATAAAACTCTTTCACATAAATCTTCGTATTTATTTCCTCTAGGAATAATTATAAACTGTCTAGTATTTTCATCTATTATCTTAATTCTAATATCTAATCTATTTTTTGGTAAGATATCTTCTATTAAATCTGACCATTCTATAATACATACACCTTTTTTATTAAAGTACTCTGGTATACCAATATCTTGTTTAATATCAGCAAAACGATATACATCCATATGGAATAATCTCATTTCTGCTCCATCATACTCTTTAATAATATTAAATGTTGGAGATGTAATATTATCTTTAATACCTAGTGATTTTGCAAATGCTTTTGCAAATACAGTTTTTCCACTACCTAAATCACCTTCAAGACAAATAACCATATTTGGAAATTTTTCTGATTCAATATTTTCAGCAAGTTCCATTGTCTCATCTTCAGAATATGTTGTTATTTTATATTGCATTTATATCACCATAATCATTGTATCATTAATAGAAAAACTTATACAATACTTTTTGTATATTTTACATTTTATTTGTTTATTAAAAAAAATGACTTTATAAAAGTCATTATTTTTCACTCATTTTCATAAAACAAGCTAATACTAAGAAAATACCAAATATTCCTAATGCTACGCTCTTACATTGTTTAATGAATGTAAAGAAATCTTCATATGCAGACATATTAGAAGTATCAATTCCATTTTCAAGAATAATACCTGCTACTGCAATAATTGCTGCAGCTGCTGCAATTATTAAGAAGATATACATTAAAAATCCACCAGGAATTTCATGTGTTTCTCTTTTCTTTGGAGCAGCAGTTCTTTTAACTGTTGTTGTTTTCTTTACTGTCTTTTTTGGAGCAGCAGTAGTTTTTACTGGAGCCTTTTTAGTTGTTTTACTAGCTTTTTTAGTAGCCATTTCACTTCACCAACCTATTCTTTATATAATCATATTAGCAAAAATATAATATAAAAACAATATTTTTGTTTTAATTAACTAATTTTTTACATCTTTATTTATAAAAAATAGTCTACCAAAATAATAAAATATAATAATTGAAACTAAATCTATAATAACTCCACTTTTCATATTAAGATTAATACCAAGTTCTTTATTCATTATATTTAATGCATCAACATCATTAAAAATATTAAAATCTAAATATGGTAAAAATGTATATTCTATTACATTAATATTTATTCCAAATAAAACTTGTGAAATAAGTGTTGAAAAAACTAATATAAAAATGTCTATTCCTATACACATTGCTGTATTTTTAATAATAGTTGATATAAAAAGACTAATGCTTCCTAATAAAAAGATAGGTATTGTATATTTAATAAAATTAATAATAAAATCATAGTCTACTCTATCTATAATAATTAAATATATAAATAAAATATAACTAAATATAATTATCAAGTATAAATAAATACTAATAAATTTAGATAAATAAATCTTCCATCTTTTAATAGGTTTAGTTAAATAATATTTCATAGATCCATTCTCTATTTCAGATGATATACACCCACCATAAAATATAATCATAAATATTCCTACAAAAGGTATTAAACTATATGATGTAGATAATATATCTTCTTTATTGGTTTTATAGATTACTAATATTATTATTAAAAATGTTATTAAAGATAAAAATATTTTAATAATACCTACTTTTTTAATTTCATTTATTACTAATTTT
>CAMMYS010000039.1 GCA_946528555.1 uncultured Mycoplasmatota bacterium | reverse complement strand
TAAAATCAATATATTCACTATTTAAATGATAAACTAAAGATAATTCTTTTAATAACAGTTCTAATTTATCACTATTATTCATAATACCACCTTAATAATATTATATCATTTTATCTCATAAAATATATTTTTTGTGTTAAAATATTATTGAAGGTGTAAATATGAAAAAAATTCTTATTTCTATAATTATTTGTTTATTATTAGTGGGATGTGGTAATAGTAGTCAAAAACAAAAAGTTACTATTCACAATTTACCAAATACTAATAGAGATCAAATTGCTACAATTTTAGAAAGTGGTAATTACGTTATTGTTGATGTAAGAAATCCAGATGAATATAGTGAATCACATATAAAAGGAGCAGTTAATATTCCAGTTGACGCTATAGATGAAAGTGTTAGATTAGATAAAGATAAGAGAATACTTGTATACTGTAAAAGTGGTAAAAGAAGTTCACAAGCGTTTAATAAATTAACTGAACTTGGTTATAATGTATATGATATGGGTGCTATGAATGATATTGATTATTTAGGTATAGAATAATGGAGGGTATATGCTAGTAAGTAATAGTTGGAAAGATTATGAGTGTATAGATGCTGGTAATGGTGAAAAATTAGAAAGATGGAAAGATATCATTTTAAGAAGACCTGATCCATGGGCACTATGGACACATAAAGATGAAGGATATTGGAATAACTATCATGCTATATATCATAGAAATGATAAAGGTGGTGGTTATTGGGAAAATAAAAGAAAGTTTCCAGAGTTTTGGACTATTAATTATAAAGATTTAACTTTTAAAGTTAGTCCAACAGGATTTAAACATACAGGTTTATTTCCAGAACAAGCTGCTAATTGGGATTTTATTATAGATAAGATTCAAAATGCAGGTAGACCAATCAAAGTATTAAATCTTTTTGCCTATACTGGAGGAGCAACTATGGCAGCATCTTATGCAGGAGCATATGAAGTTGTTCATGTAGATGCTTCTCAAGGAATGAATGAATGGGCAAAAGAAAATGCTAAACTATCTCATTTAGAAAATAATAAAATTAGATATATTTGTGATGATTGCTTAAAGTTTGTTCAAAGAGAAATTAGAAGAGGTAATAAATATGATGCTATCATAATGGATCCTCCTACATATGGAAGAGGTCCATCCAAAGAATTATGGAAATTTGAAGATAGCTTAAATATATTAATTGAATCTTGTTTAGAAATATTAACAGATAAACCATTATTTTTATTGATTAGTTCATATACTAAAGGTATTACGCCTGAAATACTTAAGAATGTATTAAATACAAGTATTAAGGAAAAATTACCAAATGGTACTATTACAACAGACGAAATAGGTTTAAATATTACAAAATCTAATTTGATACTTCCATGTGGTGTATATGGTAGATGGGAATGTAAGTAATGAAATCTAAGGATAAGTTTGAAATATTATTTATTTGTTTATTAATATTAATAGGTGGAGGATTAGTATATATTTTCTTTGCTGATTTAGATGATGACTTTTTTCCAAATATTGTTAAAAACTTACATAGTAATTCTGATTATCAAATAATTGATAAAATAGAAGAATGTAGTGATGGATATGAAGAAATATATAGAGACACTGATAACATCTATTATTTTGAATGCAATAAAATAAATTTCATATACTTAGAATGGGAAGATGGAACAATAACATCTATGAAAGAAGAATTAAATAGTGGAAATGTTTCAATGGATTCTCTTTTAGAACATGGATTAAAATGTTCTAAAAAGAGTATTATTGAAGAGAATACTACTATAGTAGAGGATGAAAATGCTACAGAAAATAAAACAGATGAAGATTAATATTTTATATGAAGATAATCACTTATTAGTAGTTGAAAAGCCAATAAATGTACCAGTTCAAGAAGATAGTAGTAAAGATAAAGATTTGCTTACAATGCTTAAAGAATATATTAAAGAAGAATATAATAAACCAGGTAATGTATACTTGGGATTAGTTCATAGACTTGATAGACCTGTATCTGGTATAATGGTTTTTGCTAAGACTAGTAAAGCTGCTTCAAGATTATCTAATCAAGTAAGAGAAAATAAGTTTATTAAAATATATAATGCTGTTGTTATGAATAAAATAGATGATAATGGTAAATTAGTTGATCACTTGTTAAAGGATACTAAAAAGAATATTGTTAAAGTTGATAAGAATGGTAAACTATGTATTTTAAATTATAAAAAATTAGATTTTAAAGATAATATGTCTTTAGTAGAAATAAAATTAGAGACAGGTAGATCTCATCAAATAAGAGTTCAAATGTCACATAATGGTAATCCATTATATGGAGATCAAAAATATAACAAAAATGCTAAAGTTGGTGAACAATTAGCTTTATTTGCTAAAAGATTAGAATTTGATCATCCAACTACAAAAGAGCATTTAATATTTGAATTACCATTACCTGATAGAGAACCATTTAAAAAGTTTAAATAGGAGTTGTTATGAAAGAAGAATTCGTTAATGATACTAATTATCTAGACCAACACTTTTTAGTAGATAAAAGTGTTATGAATGCATTTTTAGATGCATGTAATTTAGGTATTAAAGATATTGTAGTAGAAATAGGTCCTGGAAAAGGAGATTTAAGTGATACAATAGCAAGACGTGCTAAACATTTAACATGTATCGAAATAGATAGAAATTTAGAACCATTTATAAATGTTTTAAAAGATAGGCATTCAAATGTAGATGTTATATATGGAAATGCTCTTAATGTATTTATACCAGATTGCAATAAAATTATTTCAGCACTTCCTTATTCTATAACTGAACCTTTTATTGAAAAATTATTAAGATGTAATTTTGATGAATCTTATTTAATAGTAGGAAAACGTTTTGCAGATGCAGTAGTTGAAAATAAAATAGAAAAACTATCATTATTAACTAATTCATTCTTTAAAGTGGAAAAAATATTTGATATAGAACCAAGTGCTTTTGATCCACAACCAAGAGTAATGTCATCAATGATAAAACTTACCCCTATGCTTAGAAGTGAACTTAAAAATAATTTTAAAAAGTTTGTTTTTAGAGAAATGTTCTTTAAAAGAGATAGAAAACTTAAAAATAATTTAATGGAATCATTAATAGAGTTTGCTAAAGTACATGGTCAAAAATTAACAAAGAAAGAAAGTAAAAAAATAGTAGAAGAATATAATATTGATAAAGATACATTAAATAAAAAAATGGAAAACTTATCAAATGAAGAATTTAAAGTTGTTTATGATTCCTTGAAATAATAGGAAAATATGCTATAATATTGTCGAAAGGTGATATTATGTGTATATATAAACAAACAGTAATTATTTATACAAGTAATATCACACTTGCTTAGATCCTTTAAAAAGATGTAACAAGTGTGAATTTTTTTGCATGTAACAATTTAAAGGAGAAATAATTATGATAGAAATAAGTTTAAATAAAATAAATAAAAACTATGGTTTTAATAGTGTTTTAAAAGATTTATCTTTTGATATAAAAACAAATGAGAAAGTAGCTATAATAGGGACAAATGGGTGTGGTAAAACAACAACACTTAATTTAATTATGGGTAAAGAAATACCTGATAGTGGAACAATAAATATAAGGAAAGAATCTACTATTGGTTATTTAGAACAAATACCATCTTTAGAAAAAGAAGATGTTCTTGCTAATGAAGTATATTTAAGAGGAGTATCTCATTTATTAGAACTTGATAATGAAATAAAAGATTTTGTACAAAAAATGTCTTCTAGTGATAAAGATATCAAGAAGCTAGATAGGTTACAAGAAGAATTTAGAATATTAGGTGGATATACATTAAATGAAAAGATTGAAAAAATTAAACATGGTTTTAAACTAACAAATGAGGTTTTAAATACAAAATATAATAATCTTAGCGGCGGAGAGAAAACTATTGTAAATTTGGCATCTTTAATACTTTCAAATCCAGATATATTACTATTAGATGAACCAACTAATCATTTAGATGTAGATACTTTAGAATGGTTTGAAGAATATTTAAAAAATTATAATGGGTGTGTATTAATAGTTAGCCATGATAGATATTTCTTAGATAATGTAGTTAATAAAATAATATGTATTGAACATGGTAAAGAAGATATATATTTTGGAAATTATTCATATTATATGGAAGAATCTGAAAAAAGGTTATTATTAGAATTTAAGAATTATAATAATCAACAAAAAGAAATAAAGGCTATTAAAGAAGCAATTATTAGATATAAAGAATGGGGTGCGAAAGCAGATAATCCAATATTCTTTAGAAGAGCACATGCTTTAGAAAAAAGATTAGAAAGAATGGATATGTTAGAAAAACCTCAAGTTAAAAAAGATCTTAATCTTAATTTAACTACTTCTACTAGAAGTGCTAATCATGTATTAACAATAGACAATTTAAATCTTAGTGTTGACAATAAAGAACTATTAGTAAAATCAAGTATGAGTATTTACTATAAAGATAGAGTTTGTTTGATGGGTAAAAATGGTACTGGCAAAACAACTTTGATTAAAAATATAATAAATAATACACATGAAAATATTAAAATAGGTGTAAATGTCAAAATTGGGTATCTTCCACAAGAAATTAGATTTGACAATGATGAGTTGACAATTTACGATTATGTAAGATCTTTCTTTGTAGGTAGTGAAAGTGAATTAAGAAGTAAATTACATAGATTCTATTTTAGTGATGAATCTATTTACAAAAAGTTGAAAAATATAAGTGGTGGAGAAAAAGTAAGAATTAAATTACTTGAATTAATTTTACAGAATGCTAATTTTCTAATTCTTGATGAACCAACAAATCATATTGACATTGACACAAAAGAAATATTAGAAGAATCACTTCTTGACTATGATGGCACTATATTATTTATTTCACATGATAGATATTTTATTAATAAGATTGCTACTAAAATAGTTAGAATTGAGAATAAGAAATTAGTTTCATATGATGGAAACTATGATAGCATTAAAAATAAAAGTGTAAATATACCAGTTATTTCAAAAGAAACGAAAAAAGTAACTATAAATGGTAGCAATAGAATAAAAGAATTTATAAAAGATGCTACTAGTATTGAAGAAATAACTATTGGATGTAATTCTAAAGTTTATAAAATTAGAAAGAAAAGTAAAATCTTTTATTTAAAAGAAGCTAATCATTTAAGTAAAGAATCAATAGCATTAGATTATTTACAAGGAAAAATAAGTGTGCCTGAAAAGATATTTTATGAAAAATATAATGGAAAATCTTTTATTCTAACTAAAGAAGTTAGAGGAACAATGTTATGTGATGACTATTTTGAAGAACATCCTCTTGAAGGAATAGATATTATAGTTGAAGCATTTAATGCTTTATATAATATTGATTATTCAGATTGTTTAATTGATGAAACTATTGATACTAAAATAAAAGAAATAGAAAGTAGATTTAGTTCAATAAAAGATAGTGATATAAATGTAGATATTCTTAGAAGATTTCATAATAAAGAGTGCATTTTAAAATATTTAAAGGGTAATAAGCCAAAACAAATAATTGGATTTACTCATGGTGATATGTCTTTACCAAATATATTTGCACTTAATGGACATTTTAGTGGATTAATTGATGTAGGAAATGCTGGTTTAAGTGATATATATTTTGATTTAGTTATTTGTGAAATATCTATTGAAAGAAACTATGGTAAAGAATATATAGATGTTTTTTATGATAAACTTGGTATTGAAAAAGATGAATTTAAAAGTGATTATTATAGAATACTCATGAGTTTATAAAAAAAGAAGTAATTTAGTTACTTCTTTTTAATTTTAGTTTTTTCTTTTAACCAATTTTTACCATCTATTATTCTTGCTACTAACATTGATGAAGCAGAGTCACCAACCACATTTAACATAGTAGCAGGTGGATCTATAATAGTTGCTATTATTGTTAACATTCCTATACATGAAGCAGGGAATCCTAACATAGATATAATTAAGGCCTCTGAAATAGTACCACCACCAATAGGAACAGCTGTAACAAGTAATGTTGCTAAAAGAGCAATTCCTAATATTTTTAATGTGCTAATATCACTTCCAAATAAGTTAACTAAGAACATTATTTTAAATACACTTCCTATGATTGAACCATCTTTATGAAAACTTGTTCCTAGTGGAATAGTTGTATCAGCTATCTCTTCAGGAACTCCAATATTTTTTGCACATGAAGTGTTTACTGGAATAGATGCGGCAGATGAGCATGTTGCGATTGAAGTAAGTGTAGCTGGTAAAATGTTTTTCCAATAAGAAGTAAAACCTTTTCTTCCAGCAGCAATATATGCATATAATGAATAGAACATAAAGTAGAATAAAACTGCAACTACTGTGTAAATAATAAATGTTTTTCCATAACCTAATGCAATTTCACCACCAAATGTTCCAACTAAAGTAGCAAAATAACATCCAAGTCCTATAGGAGCATAATACATAATTATTTTAATAAATGATTGAACAGTATGATTTGCACTTTCTAATACTTCTAAGAATTTATCTGATTTTCCTTTAGAAATATTAATGCTAATACCAATTAGTATTGAAAATACAATACAAGCAATCATATTATCTCTTGTTAATACTTTTGAAAAATCATTTACGCTAATTGCTTCAACTGTTCTTTCTAAAAAATTAACACTTGTGCTTTCTTCAGCAACTTCTTCTTTTAATACTTCTTTTATTGTATTGCTATCACTGATTTTTACTAAATTAAACATCTTAGTAGTTCCAATTCCTACTAAACAGCTTATAACTGATGTTACTAGGAATACAGCAATAATAGCAGCAAGTATTTTTCCAATCCTTTTTGGTTCTTTCATTTTACCTATTGAAGTAGATATTGTTAAAAATATTAAAGGTATAATAATCACTAATAATAGATTTAAGAATAAATCTCCAAATGGACTTAAGACTTTTGTTTTTTCACCAAATATAAGTCCTACAATAGTACCAACAATAATAGAACCAAGTAGTATTAATGTTGATTTATAATTTTTGATAAAATTCTTCATTTTTATCTCCTCCTATATTCATTATCAATAAATATATTTAAAAAGTCTATATTTCATACTCCACAACAAATCCACATTTTTTGTTGATAAATAACTAAAAACACTTATAATATTCATATAGGAGATTTATATGAAATTATATCGAGTATGTAAAGAAAAAGAAGGGGAGATAATCTTAAATACTGGAGATTTTTCTACATTAGGTAGTAATTTTTATAGAAGATTTAAAAATGATTTTAATTATGAGCCTGATAAAAAATATTTACATTTTTTTAGAAACTTCGGAGATATACATTATTTAAATCTATGTGAAGGATATTATATATGCGAATATGATATTCCTGATGAATTATTAGGAAATCCAAGTCATGGATATTATATGGATTTTGTTAGTTTTGAAAGACCAGATGAAGTAGAAGAATATGTTATTGAATCAAAAAATATTAGATTTGAATATTTAATAGAAATGTATAGAATACTTGAATATATTGATTATGAAGATTATGTATATAATGGTTATGCACCTATGATAGAAAGAGTATATAAAAAAGATAGTGAGTTAAAACATGAAAAAAAATTATATTAAAATGAATGATGGAAATTATTTATCATTAGGAAATGTTATTAATACAATAAAGAAAGTTTCTAATAACAATAGTGCTATGCAAACTGAAATATTTTGTAGTATTTTTGGTGTGAATAATGTTGGAACAACAACTATTAATAATTATTGTATTGGTATTAGAGCTATTGGTTTAGAATATAAAGAGTTATTCAAAAATAAATATGATAATGATGATTTATTAGATAATGTTAAATCAATAATTAATATTCTTGAAGATAAGATTTATGAAGAAGATATTAACAATTGCAATAAATTTATAACAGTTATAGACGAGTTATTAACAATTGTAGATAATGATCCACATATAACTAGAGATAGATTTATTAAAGAAGATAATTATCATACATTTATTGAACTACTATATTATGCAATACTTGAGAATAAACAACCTATATATAAACAAGATATTAACATTAAATATAATAAAGATGAATTAGAAGATTATATGAAAGTTAAATTATATATGGGACATAGTCATATAAGTGATTTAATAGAACTTGCTAATAAAAATAATATGTATGCTTGTGCTGAACTTGGTAGTATGGAATATGATGGATTGATAAGAGGAAAACCAAATTATGAAAAATCATATGAATATTATTTAAAAGCTGCTAATAAAAATCATCCTAAAGGATGTTGGATGGTTGCTAATCTTATATTTAATAAAAGAGTTAAATATGATTTTGATACAATGTGGAAATATTTAAATAAATCTATAGATTTGGGTAGTTCAGCTGGTTATAACACACTAGGACTTTGTTATAAAAAAGGAATTAATCCTGAAAACAAAATAGATTTAGATAAAGCAAAGTATTATTTTGAAATATCTAGTGAACTTGGTAATGCTTTTGCTTTTAATAATATTGGTAAATTATATGAAGAAGAAGGCAATATAGAAGAAGCAATTAAATATTATAAAACAAGTGCAGATATGGGTAATGGATGGGCTTTAAATAAAGTAGGAGAGTATTATAGAACAGTAGAAAAAGATTTAGATAAAGCATATATTTATTATAAAAAAGCTACTGAAGCACCTATAAATGAAAGAAGTTCATTTGCAGAAAAGAATTTAGAACAATATTATAATTAATATTGTTTTAATTTGATTTGAAAAATAGAATGATTTATTTTAAAAACACTTTTAATTAAAGTGTTTTTTTATTATAATGATAATAGAGGTGTAATATGAATAAAATAAAAGACTTTATAAGTGGAAATTATAAAATCATAGTACCTTGTTTAATAGGACTTATACTTTTTGTAGGTATATTTGTTAATATAAGAGGTACTTTATCTAATTTGGAGGAAAAATCAAATAGAATTAATCTTACATCTAATAGTACAGACTTTTATGAAAATGAAGAAGGAAGTTGGTTATTAGGAAAATATGCATACTTAAACGGCCCAAATAAGTTAATAGTTCAATATAGTCTAGAAGCTAATAGTGGAGTATTAAATAAAGACGAAGATGTATTATTTGTTATTAATAATTCTAGAACGGCTCATTGTTCTTCAAATATTGATAATGAAGATGCCGAATTATATTCACAAGGCAATATAGATGAAAAATATGACGGTTGTTCTTTTAGGGTATATTATGATATATATAGTGCTTCACAGAATCTATTACTTAGAAAAGAAAATAGTAGAGTTGCAATAATGTCATATAGTGATGAATATCAGATGTTAACAAATCTAACTAATGAAACAGAAGTAATAAACACTGTATTTGATAATTATGATAGGGCAGTTAATAAATATACAAATTATTATAAAGCTTTAGAAGGAATTAATGAATTCTTAAAAAACTATACTTTTTCTAATGATAGGGAATTAAGAATTATTTTATCTGTTGGAGATGTATCAATAGGTAAAAAGTCTGAAGAAGAAGCTCTATTTAAAGAAATTAAACAAAAATATCCTAATGTTACAATTTATGCAGTACATAATTTTATTGATTATGATAATTCAAAATTAGAAAGAATAAAGAAAATAAGCGACTACATATATAGTTATGGAACAAATGATAATTTATATGATAATAAATTAAGAGAAAAAAGCAATACTGAACCAATTCCAAAGGTTAAAAAATTAGACCAACTAGGTTCTTTCTATAGTTCAAGTATATTTGAACAACTTGTTCAAGATAAACCATTTTCTTTATTGAGAGTAGTAGATAATTATAATAGCGAATATTTTAACTTTAATGATTTTAAAATAATATATAATAATGCAGGAAATGTTGAATATAATAAAAATAATAATTCATTAACTTGGACAATTGATGGTGAAATAATAAAAAATTATACAGCAGGGTTAATAGTTGAATTAAGCGTTAATAATAATGAAAAAACTAATAAGTTAATCCCTGTTAATAACAATATTAATGTAAAATCTAAATTCGAAGGTAAATCAGAAGAAAATATAGATGTACCAGCAACTCCATATGTTAATTTCTATAACAAAGTAATAATTGATAAATATGCTGATTGTGATTACAGTAATATAGAAGATGAATACTATTATAAAGTTGGAGATCAAGTAGATTTATCTAACTTAAAAATGACTTGTGATGGTTATGAATTTGAGGGATGGAATATAGAACATAGATGTGGATCTCTTAAATTTAACAATCTAATAACTATGTCACAAAATAGTAAAGGTATAGTTAATACTATAGTTTTTGATGCGGGAAATAGTTATTACTGTCAAGATACACCAATTATTGATAATAGATTTGTGATGCCTGGAGATGATATTTATATATATCCTAAGTTAAGTAAGATAACTATACATAAATCAGTAGGAGTAGGAGAGGATGGTGGTCTAGAATGATATTAAATAAGAAAACAAGTATATATTTAATATTAATTTCTATATTAATACCTCTAATTACAGTAATTATTTCAGGATATTCTTTTTCCCTTCAAATAACAGACGATTATGGTGTGATGAGCCCTGGTGTAGAATATAATTATGTAATAGTTATTAAAAATGAAGGATTTTCAAATGCGACAAGCAATATAATTAGTGTTAAGGATAAACTACCTGAAGGATTAGAGTTCATTGGATTTGATAATGACCAAGACACTTGGTCTAAATCTCCTTGGTGCAGTTCGGGTAGAATCGTTAATGGTTCTTCTGGATTAAAATACGATGAAAATACTAGAACAGTTTCTTTTAAAGTTTCAAATTTAGAAGATGGATGTAATATCAGTGTTGCTTTGAAAGTTAGAGCATTAGATACAACTACAAGAGTAGATATGTATAATACAGCAAAAGCAACTGTTAATGGTAAAAATATTGATTCTAATATTGTATATAGTTATATTGGACCAGAATCATCTGAAAGATATAAAGTCACATATAATATTGTAGGATTAGATGAAAATAAAACTGCAGTAGCAACACCAGTAGAAAAAGAATATACTGTTGGCCAAACAGTTGGAACAGAGCTTCCTAGTGAAATAGATGGTTATATATTTAGTGGTTTTACTTCTAGCGATGTAACAATTAGTAACGATAAGTTTGTAATGCCAAATAAAAATGTTACAATTACTGGAACATATGTATCATCAAATGAAACAAAACATAAATTGAAATTTGCTATATCAGATAGTAGTATTAAAGATATTATTTTACCAAAAGATAAAGAATTTAAAACTGGTGAAACACTTAATACGTTTGACATCGTGTATAGATATTGCAAGGAATATAACCCTCAACAATATTACTATGATGTTGTCTTAAGATTTGGAGATTATATTCTAGTAGATTATAATTTACCAAGTGATGTTGAAGTGGATGAGTCAGGATATTTTCAAATGCCTGATAATGATACTACACTTACATTAGTATTTGAAAAAACACCAAATATGATAACATATAGATTTGAGGGAGATATTGTTCCTAAAACAGCTGAAATGCCAAAAAGTACAGCTAATCCATCAGAAGCAGTAAAACATCAAATTGATGAAGAATTTTTGAATTATGTGTCAAACGGATATAATTATTATGGTTATTCAATTCATAATGTTGGAGATACAGTTAAATTAAAAAATGATTATAAATCTACAACATGTATTGATAAATCTGACAATAATAAAGAAGTTAAATGTAGATTTATTGGTTGGTATCAAAATGATGAGTTTGTAATGCCTGGATATAATTTAGATGTATTTGGAAAATGGATGAAAATAAATGATACATTTGCACCTGAAATGAATCTTGTGGTATTAAATCCTAAAGAAAAATATGAAAAAGGTGATGTTGTTGAGTTTAAGACAACTATTAAGAATACTGCAAGTGTTGATATTAAGAATTTAGTTATTAATAACAACTTTAAAGAACAAACAATTAAAGAAGGCAATGGATATAGAATTAATGGAGATCAAATAATTATTGATGAAATTAAAGCTAATTCTGCTATAGAAATATTCTCTAACTTCTTAGTTGGTGAAAATATTGATAAAACATTTACTAATCAATTACAACTTATAGCAGCAGATGCACCAGCAGGATATTATCTTGAAAATGATGAATATATTGTTGAAACAGAATTTGATACTCAAAAAGTTGGTGGAGAAGAAGTTATTGAACCAGTTAATGAAACTGAGGAAAATAAAACTATAATTGATGAACAAACAACTCCTAAGACAGGTGATGAAGTTTATATCTATATCATCGGAGCAATAATATCATTATTATTAATCGTTGGATTAGTATTTGTATTAGTTAAAAATAAAAAGAAATCTGAATAGATTTCTTTTTTAGTTTACACAATTTTTGTTTCTTTTGTATGTTTGCTTGTTTATTATAAAAATTTTTTTATATAATAGGTATAATAGGTGAGGAAATATATTATGAAGAAAGGATTTGATAATAAGAAGTACGTAAAAGTACAAAGTCAAAAAATTAGAGAAAGATTCAAATTATTTGACAAATTATATTTAGAAGTAGGGGGAAAGTTATTTGATGACTCGCATGCTGCGAGGGTTTTACCAGGGTTTGAAAGTGATGCTAAAATAAACATGTTTAAGGAACTTAAAGATGATTTAGAAATCATTTATTGTATTAATGCTGGTGATATAGAAAAAAATAAAACTAGGGCAGAATATGGTATTACATATGATACTGAGATTATTAAATTATTAAATAAATCTAGAAAGATGGGATTCAGTGTTAATAGTGTTGTAATAACTCTATATAAGAATCAACCTAGTGTAGATAAATTTATAAATAAATTAAATAGGAATAATATTAAAACATATATACATACTTTTACTAAAGGATATCCTACTGATGTAGATACAATTGTTAGTGATGAAGGATATGGGGCTAATCCATATATAGAAACAACTAAACCATTAATACTTGTTAATGCACCAGGACCAGGTAGTGGTAAATTAGCAACTAGTTTATCACAGATTTATCATGAACATAAAAGAGGTGTTAATGCAGGATATGCTAAGTTTGAAACATTTCCTGTTTGGGACTTACCATTAAAACATCCAGTTAACCTTGCATATGAGGCTGCTACAGCTGATTTAAAAGATGTTAATATGATTGATCCATTTCATTTAGAAAAGTATAAAAAAACGGCTGTAAATTATAATAGAGATATTGAAGTATTTCCAGTTTTAAAAACAATTTTAAAAAAGGTTACTGGAAAAGATATTTATTTTTCTCCAACTGATATGGGAGTTAACGTAATAGGTTCTTGTATTACAGATGATGAAATAGTTTGCGAAGCAGCTAAAAAAGAAATAGTTAGACGTTATTATCAAGCAACTAATGAATATAAATTAGGTACTGGTGATGAAGAAGCATATAAGAAGATTAAACTTCTTATGAATGAACTTAATATTGATGAAAATTACTTAGATGTTATAGAACCAGCTCTTTTAAAAAGAGATAAGGAAGGTGTGCCAGTTATATCAATGAAAGTAGGTAAGAAAATACTTACTGGTAAACAAACTGATTTATTAACACCTGCTGGATCATTAATATTAAATGCTATTAAGGAATTAACTAAGATACCTGATAAAATTAATTTATTAAGTCCTAATGTGTTAGACCCAATGTTGAAATTAAAAGAAGAACTTGGTAGTGGAAATAGATTAACTTTACCTGAAATATTAACTGCATTATCTATCTGTTCTACTACTAATCCTATTATTGAAAAAGCATTATCTAATTTAAAAAAATTAAATGGATGTGAAGCACATGCTACATATATAGTTGATAATGGTGATAAAAAGACTCTTAAGAGTCTAAAAATTAATTTATCATGTGAACCAGAATATATGTTAAGTGATGATGCTAATTTAGATTAATAAAAAAAGTAGATTTAAATCTACTTTTTATTTGAAAAAACTAAACATATTTTTTGATACAAAGAATATAAATACAAGAGCAGCTATAAAAATAATAGCAAATATAACTAATAGTACTGAGAAAGTTTTCTTTGTAAAATCAAAATGATTAGCAACCATATTATTTTGTTTTTCTAATATGTCATTTGTTATTTCTTTTGTTTTAATATCAGCTTCTCTTTCTCTAAAATCATATTCTTTTTCTTTATTTTGATTATCTTTTAATTCTTTATATTCTTTATTTTTTGAGAAAGATGCTCCGCAATTAGGACATCTTTTATCTTTTTCTAAATTAATAGCTGTACCACAATGTTCACATGTAATCATATTATTCACCAAATCCTTTTACAAAGTTTTTATATTCGTTACCTCTATCTTCAAAACATTTATATTGATCCCAAGAAGCACATGCTGGACTTAGCAATACTACATCACCAGGTCTTGCATTTTCATATGCATTATCTGTTGCTTCTTTAAGTGTTTCAAATGAATTGCATGGTATATTTAAATTATCACACCATTCTTTAATTCTTTTACTTGTTTGTCCTAGTGAAACAACTAGTTTAACATTACTCATATAGTCTTTTAAACCATCAAATGAGTGTCCTCTATCTAAACCACCTAATATTAGTATAGTTGGTTTTTTAAATGCAGATAATGCTATTTGTGTTGATGTAACATTAGTAGCTTTTGAATCGTTATAAAAATCTATTCCATTTAATGATCTTACAAATTCTATTCTATGTTCTACACCGCTAAATTCTTTTATAACATCACACATTATATCATTTGAGATACCTAACTCTTTACATACCATTATTGCACACATTATGTTCTCATAATTATGTTTTCCTTGTAGTTTGATATCTTTAGTATCTATTATTTTTTCTCCATAGTAGTATATAGCATCATTTTCTAAGTAAGCACCATCAATTTTTTCTTTACTTGAAAAGTATTTTTTAGTACTTTTTATATCTTTAGTAATTCTATATGCATCATCGTTTCCTTTATTAATAATAGCAATATTTTTATCTGTATGATTTTGAAATAATCTTACTTTATTTTCATTATAATAATCTCTTGTACCAAACATATCTAAATGTGCTTCAAATATATTTGTTAGAACTCCTATATCTGGATTGAAATCATAGAAGTCATGTATTTGTGGAACTCCTATTTCCATAATTAAATAATCATTCTCTTTAATATTTGGTAATACTTCACATAATGGAAAACCTATATTACCAGCTAAGTGTGTTCTTCCTGGAAATGCTCTTGCTACTATTTCATATGTTAGTGAAGTAGTTGTTGTTTTTCCATTAGTACCTGTAATAGCAACTAATTTAACTCCTTTTGGTAATAAATGATAAGCCATTTCTATTTCATTTATTACTTTTATATTATGTTCTACAGCATATTTAACATATTTATTATCAAATTTAACACCTGGATTTTTAATCATGTAATCAAATGATTCATCAAAAACCTCTTCTTGATCAGGACCTAAAAATAATTTAACTCCTAGTTCTTCTAATTCTTTTATATGATTTTCATCTTGATTAGCATTGATATCACTTAAATAAATATCATTATTTAAACCAGCTAATATCTTAGCAGCATGATATCCACTTCTTGCCATTCCAAGTATAAATATTTTTTTATTTTCAAACATTTTCTTCACCCATATTTATTATACAATAGAAACATTAAAAAAATATACACTTTAAAAAATTAATTAAAAATGTTATAATTTTTTTAACGATAGAGGAGTTAACATGAAACACAAAAATATCATAGCATTATTTGTCGTATTATTATTACTTAGTGGTTGTGTTAAATCTACTACAACTATGAAAGTAAATCCAACTAAAAGTATAGCTTTTAGTACTGACTTTTTAGTTTCAAAAGAAATAGAAAACGTTACTGTTTTAGATAGAATTAATCAAGAAAAATTAGTTGCTAATAATTTTAATATTAGTACTATTACTGAAGGTAATTATGAAGGTGTTAAGATTACTAAAAGATATCCAAATATAGATAAAATATCTAATGCAACTGGTAAAGAAGTAGTAGTCTCTAATTTGCTAAAAGGTACTATGGAGGATGATATTTTATTTAAAGTTAAAAAATCATTTTTTAAAAATACTTATTATGCAGATTTTTCATATAGACTTAGAAGTGAAATATTTGCTAATGGTGGAGATAATGTTGATTTAACTTCAGATAAAATGATTACTTTAGATAGTGAAATGATGTATAAATTTATTGTTGAATTACCATATGGTTCTATTCAAAACAATGCTAAAGAAGTTAGTAAAAATGGAAAAGTCTTAACATGGAATTTAAATAGAAGCAATGATACTAATATTAAATTTACTTTTACACTTCTTAATTTATCTCACGTATATATGGTTGCTGGTTTTGGATTAGTTATTTTAATATTCTTAATTATTATTGTTGTTAAAATTATTAAGCAAAAAAGAGAAGAAGCTAAGAATGCTGGTCCTATTCATGTTGATTATGACCCTAGCATTGAAGAAAAATTAAATGCATTTGAGATAGAAGAAGAGTTACCTCCTGAGGTGGCTGAAGTTTCTAATAATAATCAAATTGTTGATAATTCATTTGAATTTAAATCAGAGGAGGAACAAAAAGCAAAAGTTGCTATTGTTGAAGCAGCTAAGACATTACCTCCTGAGAAAAAACATCCTAAATTTATAATGAGTGAAGATACTGAACCAGAAGTTGAAGTGGTTGATTTTAATAAGTAAAGTATATGACTAAAAATGATATTTCCTATAGGTGGAAATATCTTTTTTTGATATAATTAATTAAGAGGTGAGTAATATTATGGATATTGAATTAGAGAGGGCTTTGAAAAAGGAAAAGAAAAGACAACAAAACAACATTGAATTAATAGCAAGTGAAAATTATACAAGTAGAGCAGTTTTAAAATTACAAGGTAGTATACTTACAAATAAGTATGCTGAAGGTTATCCATCTAAGAGATATTATGGTGGATGTGAATACATTGATATATTTGAAGAAAAAGCAATAGAATATTTATGTAAATTATTTGGTGCTAAATATGCAAATGTTCAACCACATAGTGGAAGTTCTGCTAATATGGCTGTATATAGAGCACTACTTGAAAAAGGTGATAAAGTATTAGGAATGAGTCTTGCTCAAGGAGGACACTTAACTCATGGTAGTAAAGTTAGTTTTAGTGGACAAGATTATATAATTGAAGGATATGAATTAGATCCTAAAACAGAAAGACTTGATTATGATAAAATCATGAAACAAGCTAAAGAATTTAAACCAAAAATGATTATAGCTGGATCAAGTGCATATGCTGGAAGTATAGATTTTAAAAAATTTAGAGAAATTGCAGATGCAGTAGGAGCATATTTAATGGTTGATATGGCTCACATAGCTGGTTTAGTTGCTGGTGGTTGTCATATGAACCCAGTTCCATATGCTGATGTTGTTACATCTACTACTCATAAAACATTAAGAGGACCTAGAGGTGGAATTATTCTTACTAATAATGAAGAAATAATTAAAAAGATTAATAAAACAATATTCCCTGGTATTCAAGGTGGACCTCTTATGCATGTAATAGGAGCTAAAGCTCAATGTTTTTATGAAGCTCTTCAACCTGAGTTTAAAACATATGCTAAAAATATTATTAAGAATGCAAAAGCAATGAGCGATGAGTTCATTAAAAAAGGTGTTAAAGTTGTATCTGGTGGAACAGATAATCATTTAATGTTAATAGATGTTAAATCATCATTTGGAATAACTGGCGATATTGCTGAAAAGACTCTTGATGAAATATGCATTACAGTAAACAAAAACTCAATACCATTTGATACAGAAGGCCCTAGAACTACTAGTGGTATTAGACTTGGTACACCTGCAATGACTACAAGAGGATTTAATGATAAGGATGCTAAATATGTTGCAGATATTATAATTGAAGCATTAAGTAATTATAATGATAAAAAAGTTTTAAGAGAACTTAAGAAAGAGGTATTAGAATTAACAAGTAAATATCCATTAAGTAAAGTTCAATAGGAGGGTTAAATGAAAAAAGTAATAAGTACTATAATTTTACTAATATCTTTTATACCATTTGTGGTACTTGGAGCAACAACTTCATATGAAAAGATAGATATTAAAATTAATTTTGAGATTGGAACAACTGCTGAAAATATTAAATATAGTATCTATGCTAATACTAATGAAGATGAAATATTAAGAGATAGAACTGAGGAATTTGAAAGTAATATAGTATTATTTAAGGTTAATGAGGATGGCTCTAAAGAGGAATTAGCAAGCGATTATATCATTAAAAAGGATGAAAGATATGGTTTTAGATTAAATGATATTAAACCTATTAATAATGCTACTATGAATATAAATGAAAGTTCTAAATTATTAGTTAATGCTAATGAATATGATGGTGAAAGATTAAAAAGGACTATATCAAATAATGTATTAAATGTTGAATATGTTATGGAGGAAGTTAAAATTGAAGAACCTGAAGATATAGAACCAATTATTGAAGAAAAAAAAGAAAATAATTGTTTATTAGGTGTTGAATTTTGTTGTAGAGAATTCAGAGGAATATCATATTGTATATTAGCTGGTATTGGTTTAGTTTTAATTATATTAATATTTGCAATTATACATTTAATAATTGATAGAGCTGATGATAAAAAATACAAAGATTTATAGGAGGAAAGATGAAAAGAGATGTAGTAGAAGCTGTTATTGAAATTCCATATAGATCTAGAAATAAATATGAAGAAGATGAAGATGGAAAAATAAAATTAAATAGGGTGTTATATTCAGCAATGGGTTATCCTACAGAATATGGAACTATTGAAAAAACATTAGCTCCAGATGGTGATCCATTAGATATTTTAGTAATCGCAACTGAACCAACTTATCCAGGATGTATAGTACCTGCTAGAGTAGTAGGATATTTAGATATGTCTGATGATGGAAAGGGTGATTATAAACTTATTTCTGTTGTTGATTGTGATCCTAGATATGATAATATTCAAGAATTAGATGATGTTCCTGAATTTACTCTATCTGAAATTAAAAACTTCTTTGAAAATTATAAACAATTACAAAATATAAAAGTTGAAGTAAGAGGTTTTCATAATAAAGAAGAAGCATTAAAATTATATGAAGATTGTAAAAAAGCATATAATGAAAGATAACTAGTCATTTGACTAGTTTTTTTGTATAATAATTGTATGGAAACAAAAGATATTTTAAAAAAACTTAATGAATTTTGTGATACTCTTGAAGATTTAAAGAGTAAGCTTTTTATTGATGAAAAAAGAGTAAGATTAGATGAATTATCCAGTATAATAAATAACCCTAACTTTTGGAATAATGGTGATACTAAAGATGTATTAGCTGAACAAAAGAATCTTAATTCAATTGTTAATAAATATGATGAGTTAAATGATAGTATTAGTACATTAAAAGAATTATTAGAATTAGAAGTTAGTGATGAAGAATTAGATGAAATAAATAAAGAGATTAGTATTATTGAGAAAAATCTTGATGAAATGAAATTATCAACATTCTTAAATGGTGAATATGATTCATCTAATGCTTATATTGAAATACATTCAGGAGCAGGTGGAACTGAAAGTAATGATTGGGCTAATATGTTGCTTAGAATGTATACTAGATATTTTGATAGTCATGATTATAAATATGAAGTAATTAGTAAAAATGAAGGTGAAGAAGTTGGTATTAAAGGAGTAGTTTTACTTGTTAAAGGTTATTATCCATATGGATATCTAAAAGGTGAAACAGGAGTTCATAGATTAGTTAGAATTAGTCCTTTTGATAGTAATAAAAGAAGACATACTTCATTTGCATCAGTTCTTATTACTCCAGAGATTAATAAAAACTTAGATGTTGATATTAAAGAAAGTGATCTTAAAATAGATGTTTATCATTCTAGTGGTGCTGGAGGGCAAAGTGTTAATACAACTGATTCAGCTGTTAGAATAACTCACTTACCAACTGGAATAGTAGTATCTTGTCAAGTTGAAAGAAGCCAAGTTAAAAATAAAGAAAGATGTATGCAAATGTTACAAAATAAATTATTCCTTGCAAATTTAAAAGATTTTAATGATAAAGTAAAGGAATTAAAAGGCGAAGTAATGGATGTTAACTTTGGTAGTGCTATAAGGAGTTATGTAATGTGTCCATACACTTTAGTTAAAGATACAAGAACAAATTATGAGACATCAAGCGTAGATAAAGTACTTGATGGTGAAATACAAGATTTTTTAGAAGAATACCTAAAACTGTAAAGGATAATAGTCATACTGGAAAAATAAGGCATTTTTTAGTATAATAGATAAGAGGAAGATTAAAATGGGATTATTTAAATTATTCAATAAAAAATCAAATAATAAAGAAATTATAATTAGAGTAGTAAATAAAAGTGTTTTTAAAAAGACATTATTATTTGTATTTGGTGCTCTAATTTCAGCTTTATCATTTAATCTTTTCTGTGTACAAAATAATTTTGTATTAGGTGGTCTTGGTGGTATAGCTGTAATCTTAAATAAGTTATTTGATATAAATTCAACATTAGTTATATTTTTAGGAAATGTAATATTTGTATTGATTAGTATATTTACAATAGGAACTAAAAAATCATTACTTAGTATTGTAGGTGCATCAGTATATACTGCATTCATATATTTTACTAATGATATTGTTGAATTAATGAACTTTCACTTTGATAACGTACTTCTTTATGTTCTTGCTGCTGGTTTAGTAGGAGGATTTGGAGAAGGTTTAGTATATAAATCAGGATTTAATACAGGAGGAACTAGTATTTTAGCAGTTGTACTTGAACATTATACTAAGAGACAAATTGGTGAATTGTTAAGATATATGGCATATATAATAATTCTTGCTGGTGGTGTAACAATGGGTTATACATCAATTATGTATTCACTAATTATCACAGTAATAAGTACTCAAATGGTTGATAAAATACTAATTGGTATTAATTATGCTAAAACTATATTTATTCAAACTGATAAAGTAGAAGAAGTAACTGATTTTATATTAAATGTTATAAAGAGTGGTGTAACTGAATTAGATACTAAAGGAGCTTTTACACATAAGAGAAAGAAAATGCTAATGTGTGTTGTTCCTAAAGAAAAATATACTCTATTAAAAAGTGCAGTAAAGGAAATAGATAATGATGCTTTTATAGTTATTAGTGATTGTTATGAAGTATTAGGAGGAACAAAGAAAAGCACTATTTCTTTAGAAGATTTATAGGAGGAAATATGCAATTAATAGAATTAAAAAATGTATATAAAAGATATAGTAATGGTGTTGCTGCATTAAATGATGTATCTGTTTCAATAGCAAAAGGTGAATTTGTATTTGTAATCGGAGCATCTGGTAGTGGTAAATCAACATTTATAAAATTACTATATAGACAAGAAAAACCAACAAGTGGAGAAATATATGTTGGTGGTATTAATGTTGCTAAATTAAGAAATGGAAAAGTATATAAATTAAGAAGAAAACTTGGAGTAGTATTTCAAGATTATAAATTACTTCCTAAAAAGACAGTATACGAAAATGTTGCTTTTGCTTTAGAAGTGTATGGTCTTCCAAAGAATGAAGTTAGAAAAAGAACATTAAAAGCTATTGAACAAGTAGGTTTAAAAGATAAAGTAAGAAGCTATCCTGATAACTTATCTGGTGGTGAACAACAAAGAGTTAGTATAGCAAGAGCTATAGTAAATGACCCTAAAATACTTATTTGCGATGAACCAACTGGTAATCTTGACCCAGATATGTCTATGGAAATTATGGGAGTTATTGAAGGCATTAATAAAGATCTAGGTACAACAATAATAATGGCTACCCATGATAAGGAAATAGTTAACAAAATGAAGAAAAGAGTTATTAGTATTAAAAAAGGTATGATAGCTAGTGATAGTATGAAAGGAAGATATAGAGAATGAAAGCATTTAGAATATTAAAAAATAATATCATTGAATCCTTTCAAGGTGTATTTAGAAACTTTTCATTATCTATGGCTAGTATATCTTGTATAACAATAACTTTAATATTAGTAGGTTTTAGTATATTACTTACAGAAAACGTTAATTATTTTACTAAAGGTGTAGAAGAAGATTTAACAATAGTAGTATTTCTTGAAAGAAAAATTGATAATGAAACAATATTAGATGTTAGAAAAACAATAGATGCATTAGATAATGTTAAAACTACTGAATTTGAATCTAAAAATGAAGTTAAGCTATCTATGCAAGAAGAATCAGAAATATTTAATAGTATATTAGCTCAATATACTGAAGAGACAAACCCTTTACAAGATACAATCTTAGTAAAAGTAGATGATATTAATTATATTGGTAGAACAGCTGATCAAATTGAAAAACTTGAACATGTTGATATAGTTAAATATGGTGAAGGTTCTGTTGAAGAGTTAATTAAGATATTTGATTTAGTTAAGAAAATAATGTATGCAGTAGTAGCAGCATTAGTATTAGTAACAGCTTTCTTGATTTCAAATACTATTAAAATAACTATTCAATCAAGAAGTAGAGAAATAGAAATAAGAAGATTAGTTGGAGCATCAAATGCATTTATTAGACAACCATTCTTCTTTGAAGGAATAATATTAGGATTTATAGGTTCAATTATTCCAATATTAGGATGTTGTTTAGGATACAAATACCTATATGAAAAAATGGGTGGACGTATATTTACTGATATTATTAGATTAGTAACACCAAATAGTGTATATCAAACAATAATTGTTACATTAATTGCTATTGGTGTAGTAGTAGGAGCTTTCGGTAGTTATAGAGCCGTTAGAAAGTACTTAAAGATATGATGAAAAAAATATATTATACAATTATAGGTATATTATGTTTCTTTCTATTATTAAATGGTGTAAGTGCTAAAACATTAAAAGAAGTTAAAGATGAGTTAGCAAGAGATGAAGCTAATAGGAATGCTTTAATTCAAAAACAAAAGAATGTACAATATAATATTAGCAGAGCTCATAGTGAAATAGAGTCTTTAGAAGATGATATTGAAAGATATGAAAATGAAATTGAAGAACTATTAGAAAAAATAGATGAATTAAATGAAGAAATAGAATCTAAACAAAAAGAAATAGATAATTTATTAAATTTCTTAGAAGTATCTGATGGAGATAATGTATATTTAGAATATATATTTAAATCTAAATCTTTTACTGATTTTATATATAGATCTGCAGTAGTTGAACAATTAACTCAATATAATGATGATTTAATTGCACAAATGTATGATTTAATTGAAGAAAATAAAAAATTACAAGTAGAATTAAATGAAAAAATAGATAAAAGTGAGAGTAGTATTGAGTCTTTAGAAAAGAAACTTGTTAATTATAATGTAAGTTTAAAAGATTTAGAAACCGCACATACTAATATTGATGATACTATTGCTGATAGAAAAAGAACTCTTGCTTACTATGAATCTATTTATAAAGAAAATGGTTGTAAAGAGACAGTTGAATTAGATGCATGTCTTACTGTTGAATCAGCTAATGGTTTTATAAGACCAACAAAGAAAGGAACTATTTCAAGTGAATGGGGATATAGAAGGTGTCCTATTCATGGTAGAGAATTACATAGTGGAATTGATATAGCACTTTCTATGAATTCACCTGTATATGCTGCAGCTTCAGGAACAGTAGTAGGTATTACTAGAAGAAGTTCTTGTGGAGGAAACATAGTAACAATTAGACATAGTATTAAAGGAAAAATTTATAGAACTAGATATATGCATTTAGCTTCTATAAATGTAAGTATGGGACAAAAAGTAACAGTACTAACTGAGATAGGTAAAAGTGGTGGCGGTGGCTACACTTTAAGAAGAAATGGTGGATGGGATAGATGCTCAACTGGAGCACATCTACATTTCATGATACTTCCAGGATCATCTGGTAGTTCAACAATTAATCCAAGAAAAATGGTTAATTTCCCTTCAAGAGGAAAGAAATTTTCACAAAGGTGGTAGGATGTTTATAAAAAGATGTATAAAAACTTTATTTACAATAATGATTACTTTCATATTTGCAAGTAATGTTTTTGCTGCTACAAGCGGTAAAACATCTTTAAAAGATTTAAAAGATCAATTAGCAAAAGATAAAGCAAATGTTAATGCTATTGCTGCTAAACAACAACAAGTTCAAAAAAATATTAAGAATATAGAAAAAGAATTAGATGATATAGCAGGTGAAATAGATCAATGCGAGTCAGATATAAAAACATCAAAAGAAAAAGTAATTGAGCTTGAAACAGAAATAACTAATAAACAATTAGAAATAGATAATTTATTGAATTTCTTACAAGTATCAGATGGTGAAAATGTATATATGGAATATATATTCAAAGCTAAATCATTTACTGATTTTATATATCGTTCAGCAGTAATTGAACAATTAACTGAATATAATGATCAACTAATTGATGAAATGTATGTTCTAATAGATGAAAACAAAAAAGAACAAGTTAAGCTTGCTGATCAAATAGATAAATCTGAAGCAAGTATTGCTAAATTAAATACAGTACTTAAAAAATATAATTTATCTATGGATGATTTAGTAGATGATCATAAAGACGCTAAAGCTGATTATGAAGCTAGTAAAAAAGAAGTAGCAGCTTATGAAAAGTTATATAAAGAAAAAGGATGTTCTGAAACGACTTCGATTCTTGATTGTGTTGATGTGCCTTATGCAGATGGTTTTGTAAGACCTATTGCTAAAGGTAGTATAACTAGTGAGTTTGGTTTAAGATACCATCCAACACTACATTATTATAGAATGCACAATGGTATAGATATTGGAGTTCCTACTAATACACCAGTATATGCTAGTGCAGCAGGAATTGTTAGTAAAATAGTAAAAGTAGCTAATCCAAACAAGAAAAACTCAAGTTGTGGTGGAAATATGGTTTATGTTAAGCATAGAATTAAAGGTAAGGAATACACTTCAGTATATCAACATTTACATTCTATAAGTGTTAAATTAAATGATTTTGTAACTGTAGGAACTGTAATAGGTAAAAGTGGTGGAGGAGAAAGTTATGATTATTGTACAACTGGACCTCACTTACACTTTGGTATTATGCAAGGAAGTAGTTATGTAAACCCAAGAAACTATATTAATTTCCCATCAAAAGGAAGATCATTCTCTAGTAGATGGTAGGGGGTATATATGTCATTTACAAGTAATATTAAAAGTGAAATTAGTTCTATTGAATATTCAGACTCAGAAAAATTTTCTGAGTTATCTGCTATATTGAATATAGGTGTTAAATTATATGATGATAAGTTTGAAATAATGCTTGAGAACTTAAGTGTTGCAAGAAGAATATATAAACTTATTAAAGACATATACCATGTTGAAATAGATATGGATAGTAGTGGAATTAATTCTCTTAGAAAAAATAAGATAGTTACACTAACTATTGATGAAAAGAAGAACTTAATATTAAATGATTTATCTATTATAAAAGATGGTAAAAGATTATATGTACCAGAAAGTTATCTTGTAGATGAAGATAAAGACAAGATGGCTTATTTAAGAGGTATATTTGAAATATGCGGTAGTATAAATGATCCTAAGACAAGTAGATATCATTTAGAGTTTGTTATTAATAATTATGATACAGCTAACTTTGTTAATGATTTATTAAATGAAATACGTTTAAATAGTAAAATCATTAAAAGAGAAAAGAATTATATGGTTTATATAAAAGAAGCTGAAAAAATAAGTGATTTTATAAGAATTCTTAATGCAAGTAATTCATTATTCTATTATGAAGATATTAGAATATATAGAGATCATAAAAATATGACAAATAGACTTAATAATTGTGAGCAGGCTAATGTAGATAAAATTGTAAATGCTAGTCAAGAACAATTAAATATGATTTCTAGATTAAAAGAAATAACGGATTTTGATTTACTAGATGATAAAATTAAAACAATTTGTATATATAAGGAAAAATATCCTGAAAGTTCTATGCAGGAACTAGCACATATAATTAGTAGTGAAACAGAAAAGAATATTACTAAAAGCGGTATAAATCATAGATTTAGAAAAATTAAAGAAATTATTGATAAGTGTGAAAAGAAAGATTAGTTGTTCACAATTATAAAATAATTTGATATTATAATATATATAATAAAGGGTGATAAACGTGAAAAATGTTAAAGATATTAAACTAGTATTTGAAGACAGCAGAGTTATGGAAATATATAGAGGTACTACTGTTAGAGAAGTTTTAAAAGAAATAGGTGATACTTCAATTATTGCTCTTAGAATAAATGGAGAACTAGTTGATGCTGATTATGAAATAGTAGAAGATGGATATGTAAAATATATCTTGTCTAGTGATAAAATTGGTCAAAAAATATACATTAAAGGATTACAATATGTATATATTTTAGCTGTTAAAGAACTTTATGGCAGTAAAAGCGTAGTTAACATTAAACATGCTCTTGATAGAGCAATATATACAGAACTTCAAATCAAAAAAGATGTAAACTCTGATGTTGTATTAAATATTAAAAAGAAAATGAAAGAAATTTGTAATAGAGATCTTCCATTTAGAAGAGTTAATGTTGATAGAGAAGATGCTGTTGAATATGTAGCTAGTTTAGGTGAAGAAGAAAAAGTACTTAATTATACATATATGACTAATGATAGTGTAACATTATATGAATTAGATAATGAATATAATTATTTTTACTATGTAATGCCACCATCAACAGGTTTACTTAAGAGATTTGATTTATCTTATGTAGCTCCTAATGGAGTAGCATTAAGTTATCCAATTGATAATGTTGTACCTAAATTTGTTTCAATACCAAAAGTATTAGAAGCGTTTAAAGAATACGAAAAAAAATTATCAGGAATTGGTGTAAAATATGCTGGTGATTTAAATAAGATGATTGTTGAAGGAAAAATATCTGATTTTATTCAACAAAATGAACTTTTATATAATCAAGCATTATGTGATATAGCTAATAAGGTTGCAATAAGTAAAACAATTAAATCAATATTTATTTCAGGACCATCTTCAAGTGGAAAAACAACTACATCTAAAAAAATATCAATGTATTTAAAGGCAATGGGTAAAGATGCATTTGTTATTTCAACTGATGATTATTTCTTAGAAAGAGAAGATACTCCTAAGAAACCTGATGGAACATATGAATTTGAATGCGTTGAAGCATTAGATGTTAAATTATTTAATACTCAAATGAAAGCTTTATTAGATGGTAAAGCAGTGTCAATGCCAACATTTAATTTCATAACAGGAAAGAAGGAATATAAAAAACCACCTGTTAAATTAGAAAAAAATCAAATATTAGTTGTTGAAGGTTTACATGCTATTAGTGAAAAATTAAATCATGCAATACCTAAGAAAAATAAATTAAGACTATATATTAGTCCATTTACACCAGTTAGATTAGATAGACATAATCATATGCCTACAACTGATGTAAGATTATTAAGAAGATTAGTAAGAGATTATAGAACTAGAGGATACAGTGCAGAAGCTACACTTACAAACTGGGCTAGTATGAGAGCAAGTGAAAGTAATTTTGTTTATCCTCATCAAAGAGAAGCTGATATGATTGTTAATACATCATTAGCATATGAAATCGGGGTATTAAAAACATATGCAGAACCACTTTTATATTCAATTGATAAGAGTTCATCAAATTATGAAGAGGCAATTAGAATTCTAAAGTTCTTAAAAGGATTTTTAAATATACCAAGTGATTATGTACCAAATGTAAGTGTACTTAGAGAATTTATTGGTAATAGTTATTATGAATAGGAGGAAAAAAGAAAATGCTTAGAGTAGCAATTAATGGGTTTGGTCGAATAGGTAGAGTAGCACTTAGATTATTACAAGATGACAAAGATGTTCAAGTAGTAGCAATTAATAATAGAACACCAGGTAATGAACAATTAGCTTACCTTTATAAATATGATTCATCTCATAGAACATTAAAAACTAAAATAGGATATGATGATGAAGGATTGATTGTTAAAGGTAAAAAAATTAAAGTATTTGCAGAAGAAGATCCTTCAAAATTACCTTGGGGTAAACTAAAAGTAGATGTAGTACTTGAATGTACTGGTGCATTTACTTCTAAAGAAGCATGCCAAGCACATATAGATGCTGGAGCTAAGCATGTTATTATTAGTGCTCCTGCTAAAGATGATGCTAAAACAATAGTATATGGTGTTAATCATAAAACTTTAAATAAAAAGGATAAAATAATAAGTGCAGCATCTTGTACAACAAATTGTTTAGCACCTGTATTAAAAGTAGTAGATGATAAATTCCATATTGTTAAGGGATTTATGACAACAGTACATGCAATGACAAATGATCAAGAAACATTAGATATTGCTCATAAAAAAGGTATTTATTCAAGACGTGGTAGAGCAGCATCATTAAATATTATTCCAACAAGTACTGGAGCTGCTAGTCAAATAGGAAAAGTAATTCCACATTTAAATGGTAAAATGGATGGAAATGCATTTAGAGTACCAGTAGGTGATGGAAGTGTAGTAGATGTAACTTTAGAATTAGAAAGGAATGTTACTAAAGAAGAAATAAATAAAGCATTCTTTAATAATCAAAGTAAAACATTAAGATATTCTAGTGAACCACTAGTAAGTTCTGATATAATAGGAGAACAATGTGGTGGTATGGTAGATGGACTTTTAACTAATGTTGTTGAAGCAGATGGAAAACAATTAGTTAAAGTAGTAGCATGGTATGATAATGAAGTTGGTTATACTGCTCAAATGATTAGAACAATGAAATTATTTATGTAGGTGAAGTATGGAAGAAAAGAAAACAAAAAAAGAAAAGAATAAAATAGAATTTGATTCATTCACAATTCTATCAATAACAGTAATGCTAGTGTCTACAGCTATAGCTATCTACTTTTTGTTTTCATTTGGAAAATAAAAAAAGCACTTTAAGTGCTTTTTTATTTATGATAAGATTATAATAGGTGAAGTATATGAAAAAAGGATTCACTTTAGTAGAAATGATGGCAGTAATAGCAGTCCTAGGACTTCTAGTTCTTTTAGTATTACCAAATGTACTTAAAAATTATAAAGATGCTAAAAAAATATCATTTATAAATGAAGCAAAAACAATATATAATGCATCAACAGATAAATATGTAACAGAAAGAACAAAGGGAAATAAAATAGGACTTATTGAGCAAGAAAAAGATAGTTCAACAAATCCATTATCACTAGCAGAAGCAAGTGATTTAAACTATACAATTAGATTAGATAGTGATGGAAAAGTAACAGCTTTTAAAATGTCAAATGCAGAGTTTTGTATAGTAGGAGTAGGTGACTTTTTAGGAAACTATTCCAAAGAAGATGTAATAGAATTATCAGATGAAGAGGCAGCACAAGCCTGTGAAGTAACTGCTGTCCAAAATCATCAAAAGTTTATACTTAGACTTCAAAATAAAGGTACAATTAAAGCAGATTACAATCTAAAAATTATATATTTAAAATACAATGATGGCTGGTTTAAAGATAATAATTTGCATAATGAAATAAGTGAAGTAATAATACCATATAGAGAAAACAATTATTATGAAGGAGCATGGGCAACAAATACACTTGGCTCTGAAATTCAAGCAATTAATTGTGATGGAAAAATATCTCAAGATAAAACAGGTGGAGGAATATTTACTGGAAAAGAAACAAAACCATATGTAGAAGCTTTCTCTAAATTTATAAGAAAATACTATACAGTAGTATTTAATGGTGGAGAAGGTTCAACTGGAAGTATGACTTC
>CAMMYS010000038.1 GCA_946528555.1 uncultured Mycoplasmatota bacterium | reverse complement strand
TATGATTTTCATACAAAACTAATCTATCAGATTCTATCTTATTAACTAATCCTATATCTTCTACTATAAACTTAATGTTTTTATTAAATTTTTTAATATCAAAATTATCTATATCTTTATGTAAGAACTTATTCATATAAACATAGATATTATACTCATTAGAATATGTATTTATTTCATCTATATTAAAATAAACATCACATCCTACACTATATCCTTCTAAGGGCAAAAGAAAAGTATTTATTCCATACTTTTCATAATATTTTAAATCCTTTTTATTTGGCAATATTATTTTTTCTTGCATATTCCTAATCTATCACCCACTTCTATATATTCAACACTATATTCTGTATTATTATCTAAAAAATCAATGAACTTTTCTATTTTTCTTACCATTTGTCTTAAATTTCTACTTTTAATTTCACTACTTTTTCCTACATAACCATGAAAATCTAAATTATCTATAATTATAATTCCATTATCACTAAGATTATTTTTATATTTATCAAAAAATCTTCTGTTTTGACTTTTAGCAGCATCAATAATTAATAAATCATATTTATCATTTATTTCAGTATTAATAGCATCATCATGTATTAATTCAATATTAGATAATTTACTCTTCTTAACATTTTCAAGAGCAATATTATATCTATCATCATCTCTTTCAATACTAGTTATTTTTTCAATACCATCTACGCTTGCAAAACAAATCGTAGAATAAGCAATAGCTGTACCTATTTCTAAAATAGAATGTATATTATTATCAATTATTATTTTTTTAATAGTATCAATAGATTCAACACTCATAATAGGAACATTATTATCTATACCATACTTTCTTATTTCTTCTATAAGACTATTTATCACACCATTTACCTTCTCTTTTTAATTTAGAAATAATATTCAAATGTTCATTATATGATTTTGTTAAATATGTTTTACCACTACAATCAGCTACAAAATAATAATATTTATGACTTTCAGGTTTAATAGCTGCTTCAATTGATTTAATACTTGGATTACATATTGCTCCAACTGGTAAAGCTTTAACACAATTACCACGTGTATTATAAGCATTACAATCATTTACATGCTTTCCAAGCCCATTTGACCAATCATCCATTTTAGCACCATAATATCCTGTTACATCGCTTCCTAGAGGCATATTAGCTTTAATTCTATTATAGAATACTCCACTAACACTCTTTCTATCAGCACCACCTGCTTCAAGTTCAATAATTGATGCTAAAGTAACTAATTCATGAACACTATATTTAGATTTTTCAATATCAGATCTATAACTCTCAATCTTCTTACCAAAATTATCTAATAACTTACTAAATATATCTTCAATAGTAGCTGTTTTATAAAATTCATATGTATCTGGATATAAATAACCCTCTAAACTATAATAAATATCTTTATTTTTAATTTCATCAGTTAAAAACCAATACTTTTCAATTAAACTATCCAAATAATCACTATCACTAAGTTTATCTAAAACATCTTTATCACTAATACTAAAGTTATCTTGTATAGTTTTAATAACTTTTCTCATGTTTTTTCCTTCAATAAACTTAACTGTTATAGTTTTAGCAACAGTATTACTTCCTTTTTTAAATGTCTCAATTAAATCTTCAATACTTTCATTTTTATTTAAAGTATAATCACCATATTCTAAATGATAATTAATATTATTTAATTTTAAATAAACTTTATATGCAAGTTCATTTCTAATTAAACCAGCTTCTTTTAATTTACCACCTATCATACTATATGATGAACCTTCATCAACATAAAAAGATACTTCTTCACTTTCTTTAGAAATTGGTCCTATTAGATAAAAATATACTCCTATACATATAGAAGCACATATCATACAAAATAAAACAATTCCAATTATTATTTTAATACTCTTTTTCACATTAATTTCCTTCCAAAGAAGATAATATTTGTTCTATAAAATCAAACTCTTCTTTCATTTCAACAGGTTTAAATTTTGTCATATTTCCCTTCTCACTCAAAACATAAGTAGAAGCATATGCCTTTACTTCACCATTTGCATTTTTACTATCATCTGTATATATTACATAATTTACATTATTAGTAGTTTCTTCAATATTTAATAAAATTCTATATTCCTTTTTATTCCCTTTTTTATCTTTCAAAGTAATATAATTATCTTTCATGATTAATCCTATCTAAATATCCTTGTAATATTATTGTAGCAGCTATTTTATCAATAACTTTTTTTCTATTTTTTCTCTTAGTATCATTACTTATTAACATTCTTTCTGCTTCAACTGTACTAAGTCTTTCATCTTGCATAAATACTTTTTTATTATATCTTTTTTCAAGTAATGTTTTAAACTCAAGAGTGATTTCACTTCTTGTACTCATACTACCATTTAAATTTAATGGATTTCCTAGTACAAAAGCATCAACATTTTTACTTTCTACAACTTCATCTAATCTATTAAATAAATCTTCATAATTTTCATATCTAATAACTTCTAATGATGTCGCAATTAAAGATGTTCTATCACTAATTGATAAACCTAAAGTCTTACTACCTAAATCTAATCCTAAATAAATCATTTGTTTAAAAATTCAACTAACATAACTTCAAGTAAGTCTTCTCTTTTAAACTTAGCTATTCTATTTCTACATTCTTTATAACTAGAAATATAACCAGGATCTCCACTTACTAAATAAGCAACAATTTGTTTTGTTGAATTATATCCTCTCTCTTCTAAATCATAACAAATATTTTTAAGTTCTTGTTTAGTATTTTCACTAATAATAGTTTTAGTATCAATAACAGTAGTTTTATCTTTTAACATAATATCACTCCCTCACAATCATTTTATCAAAAAATAACATTTTTAACAATATATACAAACAAAAACTAATTTCATTAAGAAATTAGTTTTATTAATATTACTTTAATAATTCTTCAAGTTTTTTCTTTTCTTCAGCTAATTTTTGTTTATCCATTTCTACTATATTAGCAGGAGCTTTATTAACATAATTTTCATTTGATAATAATTTTTCTCTTCTTTCAATAGAAGTTTGTAATAATTTAATTTGAGCCTCACGAGCTAATTTATCAGCTTCAGTTTCAACTTTTTCAAAGAAAATATTTGCTCTTATTCTATTAGAGAATACTTTATATGCTTTAATACCTAAAGGTTCTTTAACTAAATGATCTTCTAATTTTAACATTTTAACTATTAATTCATTATCATCTTCAGTATCAAACATTACTTTCATTTCTTTAGTAATATTATTTTCTGCTTTAACATTTCTGAAATTTTTAATGAATTCAACAGCATCATCTACAGCTTCTTCTTCAGTATTAAAGATTAATTTCTTATCATATTTTGGATATTCACTAATCATAATAGATTCACTATCTTTAACTGGTAACATAGAATATATTTCTTCTGTTACAAATGGCATAAATGGATGTAACATTTTTAAGATACCAGCAAGTACAAAACATAATGTTGATTTAGTAGCCATAGAATCTAATGAATATTTAGCCATTTCAATATAATAATCACAGAAATAATTCCATGTGAAATCATATATTTCAGAACCAGCTAAATTAAACTCATACTTATCCATATGTTTTGTTACTTTTTTAATAGTATTTTCATATTTAGAAAGTATCCATTTATCTTCAGGTTTTAGATATTCAAGTTTAATATTTTTAATATCTTCAATATTCATTAAAACAAATCTTGAAGCATTCCATATTTTATTAATGAAATTCCAAGTTGCTGTTAATTTAACTTCATCAAATCTTAAATCAAGTCCCATAGAACCATCAGTAGTTAAATAATAACGTAATGCATCTGCACCATATTTTTCTACCATATCAAATGGATCTACACCATTACCTAATGATTTAGACATCTTTCTACCTTGTTTATCTCTAATTAAACCATGAATTACACAATCTTTAAATGGTCTAGCTCCAAGAGTATATTCAGTTTGAAAAGCCATTCTAGCTACCCAGAAGAATATAATATCATACCCTGTTACTAAACAATCAGTTGGAAAATATCTTTCTAAATCAGCAGTTTTATCTGGCCAACCAAGTGTTGAAAAAGGCCATAATGCACTAGAGAACCATGTGTCTAATACATCTTCATCTTGTACCCATCCTTCACCTTCAGGAGCTTCCATTCCAACGTATACTTCTTCTCCTCTATACCAAGCAGGAATTCTATGTCCCCACCATAATTGTCTTGAAATACACCAATCATGAGAAATATCCATCCAGTGTCTTAATACTTTTTCAAATCTTTTTGGTACAAAATTTATTTTCTTTTCTTTATCATCTTGGAAATCTAAAACAGTTTTAGCAAGAGGTGCCATCTTAACAAACCATTGCTCTTTAATCATTGGTTCAACCATAACACCTGTTCTTTCGCTATGACCAACTTCATGTACTAAAGGTTCTATTTCAAGCAATAAACCTAATTTTTCTAAATCTTTTACTACTTTTTCACGACAATCTTCTCTAGTCATACCCTCATATCCTGGAGCATTTTCATTCATAGTAGCATCATCATTCATAATAACAATACGTTCTAGGTTATGTCTTTCTCCTACTTCAAAGTCATTAGGATCATGTGCTGGAGTTATTTTAACAACACCTGTTCCTTTAGTCATATCAGCATGTTCATCAGTAATAACTGGTATTGGTTTATTAACAAGTGGAAGAATAACATTCTTTCCAACAAATTTTTTATATCTTTTATCTTTTTCATTTACTGCTACTGCTGTATCACCAAATAATGTTTCTGGTCTTGTAGTAGCAACATCTAAATACTCTTCACTATCTTCAAGTTTATATTTAATATGATAGAAAGCACTCTTTTCAGATTTATAAATAACTTCTTCATTAGAAAGAGCTGTTTGAGCAGCTGGATCCCAGTTAATAATTCTTTCTCCTCTATAGATTAATCCTTTATTATAATAATCTACAAATACTTTTCTAACTGCTCTATTTAAATCTTCATCTAAAGTAAATCTTTCTCTTGTATAATCAACAGAAAGTCCAAGAGCTGCCCATTGACTTCTAATACTATCCCCATATTCATGAGTCCAATCCCAACAAGCTTTTAAGAAATTTTCTCTTCCATATTCGTATTTATCAATACCTTCATCTTTTAATTTTTTAACAACTTTTGCTTCAGTTGATATTGCAGCATGATCCATTCCTGGTAACCATAATGTATCAAAACCTTGCATTCTTTTATATCTAACAATAGCATCTTGTATAGCAGTATCATAAGCATGACCAATATGTAATTTACCTGTTACATTTGGAGGTGGAATTACAATACAAAATGGTGGCTTATTTGATTTATTATCTGCTTTAAAATAGCCTTTTTCTTTCCATATATCATATTTACCTTGCTCAGTTTTAATATGATCATATTTTTTATCTAACATTTTTAATCTCTCCTTTTAAATATTTTTTTACTTCATCTACATAAGGTTTAAATATTTTTTTATTCTTTAAATGTTTATACATTTTTCCGATATAATCTTCCCTATAGACTCGTTCTTTACTATAGTCATAATTAAGATCAAAACATAAAGCCATCATAGAAATAATTCTATCATTTTTAGATTTAATTTCTTTATTTAATGTTTCTTTATGTTCAAAGAAATCTTCTTTTATAACTGGATTTATTTCACTATCATCTTCTTGTAATTCAAGTAATCTATTTGTTGAAAATGCATATAATATATCAATTTTATCAGCATCTCTAATTATTTTACAATGAAGTGCTTCTCTTTGAGTTAACTTACTAAAATCTAAATCAAATTTATTATGATTATATATTGCTTTTTTGACTATTTCATAATCATCTTTATCAATAATATAATTTTGAATTTCCCCTTCATCAAAAAGAATCTTAACACCTTCATCGCCATGATCAAAAGATTTTTGATCATTAAATGTTTTATATTCAGTCCATTGTCTAAATCTAGCTATATCATGTAAAAGTGCTATATTAGATGCTAAATCTCTTTCAACTGTATCTGTATTTATACTTCTACATATCTCCTCTGCTTGATGAACAACTCTATAAGAATGATTATATTTATATTCAATCATTTTTTCTGTTAAATCATATTTCAGTGCATACTTATCAAATTCATCAAAATTCTCGTTCATTCTTTCCTCCAAAATAAAAAGGCAATACCAAAGGACGAATAAATCGTGGTACCACCTTATTTAAAACTCTTTTATTTAACGCATAATCACGTAACATCTTACTCATTTCAGATATTAAACTCCCAAGCTACCTTCATTTATTTCATTTAAGAAAAGCTCTCACCCGGTGACTTTTCATCTCTCATAAACTACGTAAATTACTCCTCTTGTTCCTTGTTTGTACAAAGAGAAGTATACATTAAAATAAATAATTTGTCAATAAAAAAGCACATTTGTGCTTTTTATTAATAATTTTTAATGTATCCAGTTAATTCGTTACAATTACCCCATGCAGTATTTCTGATATGGCCATCTAATATACAACCATTATTGTTTACAATTGCTCTATACTTATATGTTACATTAGCTGTTGGTGTTGCAAATGATATTGAACATGTTCTATCCCATGTATCTGGTTGTCCATAACTAGTATATGGTTTTATCTCACAACTTGTTGAATTAATCTCAGTACTACCATTAAATATTTTTAGATACATTGTATTAGCATATCAATCTAATTATTTCAAGTGTTTTTTTTTATATTTTTAGAAATATATTGTTCTACATTGATATACGTTTGGTGATGTAGAACAACTTCCTATATCTGCCCAATTACTCCATGTATCACAACCACAAGGTGATGTACGACATGAATTATAATGTTTAACACCACAACCTGGAGTAGCACATGTTTTATACCATGAAACTCCACATTCTGGGTGAGAACATGTTTTATATCCACAACAAGATGCTGTTGAACATGTATTATATACTGCACAAGCGCAACTATCACTTACACATGAATTATACGTTTCACAACCACAATAACTTGCCCTACAATATTTAGGCCCGCATTCTGAAGTAGCACATGTTTTATTTCTATAACAAGTTTTAGGTACATAGCAAGATTCTCCTGAACACCACCCATTACTAGCACTTGGATTTTGGTAATAACTACAATCATAAGGTTCTTGCCCACATGCATATGCAGCACAAGTATTATATCCACAACCACAAGATTTATATTGTGCACAAGTACAACTCGAGTTTCGACAAGAACTATGACTTTGACAACCACAGCAACTCTTTGTACATGTTGCAACTCCACAACCCGCAGTAGCACATGATTTGTAAGCTCCTACTCCACATTCTGAGTGAGAACATGAATTATATTCTTTTACACCACAATTACTATGTTCACAATATGAATATAAAGTACAAGTTTTTCTTTGATTTTGTGCTCTTACCGATGTTCCTGTACAAGTTGTTACATTACCTGCACGATCTTTAACAGTATATGTTGGTGTTGATTTAACACCAGTTCTTGTATATGATTGCGTAGCATCACAACCTGTTCCTTCATCAGTACATGTTATATCAAATGTTACTCCATCTACAGTTCCTGTATGAGATCTTGCTACAGAACACTCAGGTGCTATATCATCTACCCAATATGCATACAATGTTAGATTTCCGAGTGTCGATGGATTAAATATTCTTGATGCTGTTCCATCTTTATTATAATATTTATCCCCAGCACCGTTAGCTTGTGTAAAGTAACCATAGAATGTCCATCCAGTTCTAGTTGGTTTTGTTATTACAGGCATATCATGTTCATATGGCCAATCTACTACTTCTGAAGTTCCACCACTTCCCCCAGCTTTATTAAATGTTATCTTATATTTATTTGGTTCTATGCTGAATCCTATTACTTCTTTAGTTGTATTATCTTTTAATAAACTATATGTTGTTTCAAAAAATCCTTTATTGTTTATTAATAATTCATCTGTAGAAGCTATTTCATCTAACTTACTAAAGTTAGATCTTTTTACATAATATCCATTAAATGTCCATCCTTTTCTACTTGGTATATTTGTTAGTTTTCCAATTCTTGTCTTTAATGTTTCATCTGTATAATATCCTTGTAAATATATTGCTGCAAAAGTATTTGGTGATGGTCCTTTTGGAGTATCATCAAATCTATATGTTACATTACTATTTGTTAAATTTATATGTACTGTTTTATATGGTACTGGTAATGTATTAGAATATTTAGACGCTTCAAAACTTACACTACATGATATATCTTTTTCTACATTTCTAATTGTTAATATGTTTCCAGCTACTTCTGATGTTGCACCACAATTATTATTAAGATACTTATATCCTGAATTTGGTTCTATAGTAAATGAAACGTTTCCATTTGAATCAACATTTTTAGTTGCTGATTGTTGTCCATCTATCATACCATTGGCACTTGTAAACACTGTAACTTTATATGTGTCAATAAATATCCATGGATCAGTATATTTTCCTGTTCCTTTTACTTTTGTATCATGAAGAACTATTTCTGTTACTTTAGTTTTAACATTTGCATTTGCATCTTGATCAATTGTTTCTCCAATTACATATTTATCTTTTGCCCAAAATTTAGTTCCATCATACATATATGATGATACTGTCATATTTGGTCTTACTATTGTTTTTTCTACTTCTTCTTTTGATATTAAATCTCCACTATTTATTTTTATATATCTACTTGGATTTAAAAAATTATTTATATATCC
>CAMMYS010000037.1 GCA_946528555.1 uncultured Mycoplasmatota bacterium | reverse complement strand
CTGGTATAATAAAACAATATACTTCTTTTATTTATAACGAATTTAAAGATAATAAATATATAATATTTGATAGTAAGATATTTGATAATGAAAAAATATATAGATTTTTTAGTAAAAAACAATTAAAAGAAATAAATGGTTTTAAAAAGAAATTAATAGATGAATACACTCATTTTATAAATAGTATTAAAAAAGGTACTTGTATTGATGAAAAGTATTTAAGACTAGTTATTAGTTTAATAGGGAAAGAAACTGTTTTAACAGATAAAACATATAGATATTTAATTAATAATATAAATAGTAATAATTCTATACTAGTAGGAGAGTTTATCGTTAAATATAGTGCTTATTTGGCTTCTAAAGAGTTAAATGTACCAGATAAAGATGTTTATTACACTTCTTATAATTTTGTAAATAAATGTCCTCTAACATTTACTTCAGGAGAATATAATCCTAATAAAGATTATGTATTTATTAATATAAGAAAACTAACTAAAGAAAATTTTATAGAACTAATCCAAGCAGTTGGACATGAGATGAAGCATAGAAAGCAATATCAATCAGTTAAAAACAAAAGAATTAATTTAACTTCATTTTATTGGTTTATAAATAAATTATTTTGTAAACATGATGATTTTATATTGAATTATTTTAATAGTGAAACTGAATTAGATGCAGAATATTATGGATGGAGTTTAGTATGTAAGGTATTATCTAAGTATAGTAATAATAAAAGATACTTAAGAAAAGCTAACAAAAATAGATTATTAGAAAAAATTAATATAGTTGCAAACTTTAAACATATTGAAAGATATGAAAATGTACTTGAAGATATAACATATAATGTTAAATTACTAGATAAAATTATTAAAGAAGATCCATCTGTAATAAATGATTATGAGACACTAAAATACATATATAATGAAGATGGTACTAGAAAAGACTTTATTACATTATTAAATACTGAGTATAGTCTATCTAATCACAAAGATATAAAAGATATATTTAGAATATTCTATTTAGAAGATATAAATAGTGGTAAAGCTATAATAATTAATAATTTAGACTATACAAGTAAGAAAAGAGTTATAAATAAATTAATAGATTTGGGTTTATATGAAATAAGTGAATTAAATAATATTATTAATATATGTAATGAATCAAAAGAAAGAAGTATTTATAAAGTAAATTCAAAAGTAAATAGAATTATTAAGAGAATTGGTTCAATAGTATATATGTTAAACCTAAATTATAATGTAATAAATGAAATAAACAGTAATTTAATAAATGCAAAATTAAATAAACTGCTAATTTTAATTGATGAAGTTAAATTAAAAACACATAACGGAATATATACAAATTTAATTTGCGCAAGAAATATACACACTATGCAACAAAGTGGGTGTAAATTACAAAAAGTGCTAAAATAATTCCCTTATTTTAAGCCAAAAATCAAGCATTAAATTGCTTGGTTTTTATTTGTGTAAAGCGAACAAATAAGGTCTAATATTCAATTTTTGCCTTAAATACTAGTATAAATGTTTTTTATGATAAAAAAATAAAAAAGTCAAGATGTAAAATTTTGTTAATTTTGAAAAAATGTTATTAAAAAACATTTACAAAAAATTTGGATGTGATAAGATTGTATTAGATTAGATAACGACTAATCAAAAAGGTGAGGGATATTAATTTTATGGAAAGGGATTTTTTTGATGACATCATTGTCGTTAAACGTAGTGGTCAAAGAGTAAACTTCAATGATATTAAAGTAGCTATTGCTATTAAGAAGAGCTTTGACAGTGTTTACGAGGAATATGATGAAAAAGAAGTAAACAAAGTAAAGGAAAAAGTACTTGATTATATTAAAAAGGAGTACAAAGATAGAAAGACTATTGGAGTAGAAGACGTAAGTGATGCTATTGAGGTAGTATTAAAGAAACTTAAATATGATGAAGTATATGAATCATTTAAAGGATATAGAGAAAGAAGAACAGCTTCAAGAGAAGCATTTGTTGTTAAACAACAACATAAATTTGTTAAATCAATAGAAGCATTAGGACTTAAATCAGCAAATGAAGAGAATGCTAAAAGAGAAAATGCTAATGTTGATGGTGATGGACCAATGGGAACTATGCTTCACTTTGGATCTACAGTATCTAGGGAATTTGCTAAAGCATATTTGATGGATTCAAAATTTGCTAAAGCACACGATGAAGGATATATTCATATCCATGATTTAGATTTCTGGGCAATGGGAACAACAACTTGTACTCAAATCGATTTAAATAAATTATTTAAAAATGGATTTTCAACAGGACATGGTTTTCTTAGAACACCAAATTCAATTGCATCTTATGCAGCTTTAGCTGCAATTGCAATTCAAGCAAATCAAAATGAACAACATGGTGGACAAAGTATACCAGCATTTGATTATTATATGGCTCCAGGAGTATTGAAAACATTTAAAAAAGAATTCAAACAAGAATTAAGTGAACTTTTAGATTTTGAAGGTTTTAAAGAACTTGTTAAGTTTGATAAAATTATCGAAATGATAGATAAATTAGAAAGTATCGAATTTGATTTAAATATATTTGAAGATTTTACATCAAAGAGTAAAAAAGTAGAAGAAATCTTTAAAACAGCATATGAAAATGCTATGAAGAAAACTGATAGAGCTACTTTCCAAGCTATGGAAGCATTTATTCATAATTTAAATACAATGCATTCAAGAGCAGGAGCTCAAGTACCATTTAGTTCAGTTAACTTTGGTACTGATACTAGTCCTGAAGGTAGAATGGTAATTAAAAATTATTTACTTGCTACTGATGCAGGTTTAGGACATGGTGAAACACCTATATTCCCAATATCTATATTTAAGGTTAAGGAAGGGGTTAATTACTTTAAGGAAGATCCAAGCTATGATTTATTTAGATTAGCTTGTAGAGTATCTGCTAAAAGATTATTTCCTAACTTCTCATTCTTAGATTCAAGTTTTAATAAACCATTCTTAGTAGATGGTGACTTCAATACAGAAGTTGGATATATGGGATGTAGAACTAGAGTTTTAGCTAATGTTTGTGGACCTAGTGTTACACCAGGACGTGGAAACTTAAGTTTCACATCAGTTAACTTACCAAGAATAGCAATTAAACATGGTATTGCTTTAGGTGAGAGAGATAAAGCTGATATGAAAGGTTTCTATAAAGAATTAGATGAAACTATGGAATTAGTTAAAAATCAACTATTACAAAGATTTGAATGTCAATGTTCTAAAACAAGAGCTAACTTTAAATTCTTATTAGGATCACATGTGTGGATTAATAGTGAAAATATGGATGATACTACAAGATTAAGAACAGTTCTAAAACATGGAACATTATCAATCGGATTCATTGGTCTTGCTGAAACATTAAAAGCACTAATTGGTGAACATCATGGTGAAAGTGATAAGGCTCAAAAATTAGGTTTAGAAATAGTTGAACACATGAGAAAAAATTGCGATGAATATACTAAAGAATATAATCTTAACTTTACTTGCTTAGCAACACCTGCTGAAGGATTATCTGGTAGATTTGTTGCTATAGATAGATCTATATATGGAAAAATTAAAGGAGTTACAGATAGAGATTACTATACTAACTCATTCCATGTACCAGTTTATTATAAGACAACTGTTAAACATAAAATGGAAGTTGAAGGTCCATATCATAAATTTACTAATGCAGGACATATTTCATATGTTGAACTTGATGGTGATACAGTAAATAATGTAGATGCATTTGAATCAGTTGTTAGAATAATGCATGATAATGATATTGGATATGGTGCTATTAACCATCCAGTAGATAGAGACCCAGTTTGTGGATATGTTGGGGTTATCAAGGATGTATGTCCTAGATGTGGTCGACATGAAGGTGAAGGCGTAGAAATGGAAAAAGTAAATTGCTACGACTGTTGTGGTCGTTAAAATAAAAAAAAGGAAAGAGGTAATATAAAATGAAAAAAGAAGATAAGAAAGCAGTAAAAATGGTAGGAGAAGGTGTTAAATTCGATAGAATTAGAAGAATCACTGGATACTTAGTTGGTACTCTTGACAGATTTAATAATGCTAAGAAAGCAGAAGTAGCTGATAGAGTAACTCATGCAACAAAATAATGTTGAATATATTCGTTTAGCAGCAGATCTTCAAACAGATAGTATTGTTGATGGTCCTGGTTTAAGAGCTGTTTTATGGACACAAGGATGTGGACATCATTGCAAAGGCTGTCAAAATCCTCAAACATGGGATTTCAATGGAGGAGGACTTGTTCCAATTGAAGCAGTATTTGAAGCAATAGATGAACTTGAATACCAAACAGGGCTTACATTTAGTGGAGGAGATCCAATGTATCAACCTGAAGCTTGTAATAAAATAGCTGAATATGCAATAAAGAAAGGTTTAAATATTTGGGTTTATACTGGATTTACCTTTGAAGAAATACTAAAACTAGCTGAAAAGAAACCTATATATATGGAATTTCTAGGAAAAATAGATGTTCTAGTAGATGGTAGGTTTAAAATTGAAGAAAGAGATTTAAGTATATTATTTAGAGGAAGTAGAAACCAAAGATTAATAGATGTACAAAAATCTCTTGAACAAAATAGAGTTGTTCTTGTAAATGAATATGAATATAATGAAGAAAAATATTTTGAGAGAGAACCAATGTATGTATAAAAGATGTAGTAATACATCTTTTTATTTTGATAATTATATGTTATAATATAACACACTTTTTAGAAAGGGGGATTATTATGCATAGAGAACTTGAACGTATAAAAGATAAATATGGTGAAGAAATGATGCATTATTGTAGAAAAGAATTTCCTACTATACTCGAAACACCAGATTTATTATATTCAATTTTATATAGCCGTTTTGATTATAATAAAGATTTATATACTGATTTAGTTAATAATGATTTATTAGATGATTTTAGAGAGTTTATTTATAGTGAAGCTAAATTTGAATATAGTAAAGTTGAAACAGATAAGACCCCTAGTGAATTATTAAAAGAAGCTGGTTATACATTATATGAATGTAGAACAGAAAAAGAGATTGATTATTTTAAAAAATATTTTCAAAAAGATGAAGAATTATGTTCTTTTAGATTAGATAGATTAAGAGATTACTATGTATTTTTTGCTGTTAAAGATAATGTAGATAAAATAAGAAGAAAAGATTTTCCAAATCCACAAAGACAAGATGAATATGGTACTAGTGTTATAAGCATTCAATTTTGTAGAAAGGGTACTAATAGTGTTAGAATAACAAATAGATATAATCATTCAGTTGATAATCCAGATGCTACATTTTCAAACAATTTAGATAATATTATTCCAGGACTTACTGATGCTTTTGAAAAAACTTATGGTTTTAAAATATATAGATCAGGAGATAAGAGATTAATAATTCCTGGATATGTTCAAACTAGTGATTTAAAATTTCATAAATATAATTATAGTGCTTTAGGAGTATATTTTTGTTCTAAAAACAAAATAGTTAATAATAGTAATGAAGTACTTGATTATTCTGATAGAGATAGATATCTATTTATGGATGGATATATATTAGATTTAAAAGATAAAACATTAATTTCATATAATAAATCAATTAATAGTGATGCTTTTACATATGGAATTGTTAAATTTGATAAAGCAGAAATATTAAAAGAAGGAGATAAAAAAGTAATAAGAATCTCTAGAAAAGGTGCTGAAGATATTTTTATTGAAATAGATAAATTTGGTAGAATTATATCTTATATAAATAACAATACTACTTTTTTAGGTGGTAATTTTATGAAATATAATACTGCTTTAAGATACTTACAAATGAAAAAAGTTGAATCAATGGGTAATTATGGATTATATAGTAATCGTGAATTAGAAGAATTAATACTTCCAAGTATTAGAGTTATTGGTTCATCATTTATGTATAGTAATAATAGTCTTAGAAGTTTATATTTACCAAGTTTAGAAAAATTAGGTAGTTGTAGTTTTTATAATAATACATCTATTAGAAGAGTTGAAACTCCTAATATACAAGAGTTAGGTTCAGATATTTTTGATATGAATGAAGAAGCAAGAAAAGAATTAGAAAGTAATGTACTAAGATTAAAATTATGATATAATTTGAATAGAAAATAGGTGATTTATATGTTTATAGATGAAGTAAATTTAAAATTAATAGCAGGTAAGGGTGGCGATGGAATCACTTCTTTTCTACGTGAAAAATATGTTCCTCTAGGAGGACCAGATGGTGGTAATGGAGGACATGGTGGAAATATTATATTTAAGGCTGATAAAGGTCTTAGAACATTAATAGATTTAAGATATAAAAAAGTATTAAAAGCAAATAATGGTGGAAATGGTAGTGGTAGACATAGAACTGGTGAATCAGCAGAAGATACTATTATTAGAGTTCCAATTGGTACTACTGTTAAAGATATAGATACTAATTTAGTTATTTGTGATTTAACTAAAGAAGACCAAGAATGTATTATTGCTCATGGTGGACGTGGTGGAAAAGGAAATGCTGCTTTTATGACAAATAAAAATAAAGCACCATATACAAGTGAGTTAGGTGAGCCTGGAGAAGAAAGAAATGTATTAATAGAACTTAAGTTATTAGCTGATGTTGGTTTGGTTGGATTTCCTAGTGTTGGAAAAAGTTCATTAATTAGTGTAATTAGTGCATCTAAACCAAAAATAGCAGATTATCATTTTACAACTTTAACACCAAATTTAGGAGTAGTAAGTGCTGGGGATTATAGTTATGTAGTAGCAGATCTTCCAGGATTAATAGAGGGTTCTTCACAAGGAGTAGGTTTAGGAGATAAATTCTTAAAACATGCTAGTCGTTGTAAAATTGTATGTCATGTACTAGATATGGCACAAGTTGAAGGAAGAGATGTTATTGAAGACTATAAAATAATTCGTAATGAAATAAAGAATTATGATGAAAAGTTATATAATAAAAAAGAAATAATTGTTGCTAATAAAATGGATATTGATATTGCTAAAGAAAATCTTAAAAGATTTAAAAAAGAATTTCCAAAATTAGATATAGTTGAAGTTAGTGCAGCAACACATGATAATATAAATGAATTAATATATAAACTTAAAGATTTATTAATAAATATTCCTGATGAAGAAATATATAATGATAATGAAAAAGAAGATTATGTATTATATGAATTTAAGAAGGAAAAACCATATCATATTGAACAAAAAGGTAATAAATGGATAATTAGTGGTAAAGAGTTAGAAAAGCTCTTAAAAATGACTAGATTTAACTCTGATGAGGCAGCTTTAAGATTTGCTAAGAAATTACAACATTTAGGTGTTGATGAAGAATTAAAAAATCTTGGTGCTAAAAATGGAGATATAGTTTCTATATTAGATCAAGAATTTGAATATGAAGATAGATTATATTAATATGAAGGTGATTTGAGATGGATGAAGATTTTTTAGAATATTTATTTGTAACAGGTCAATTAGATGAAGAAGATGAGGAAGAATCTGAAGAAGATGATGAAGAATAAACCTAATGAATATTAGGTTTTTCTTTTACTATAAAGGATTAAGTGTTATAATAATTTTCATCCAAAGGAGAATTATTATGAACGTAAGAGATGAATATGGAATTGATACTTTTTTATCATCAAATGTTTCTTATGAAAGAAAAGTAGAAGACTTAAGAAAAGAACAAGAATATGCTAAAAAAATGATTGGTGTTATTGAAGAGAAAATTCAAAGTTTTGAAAATGGTGATTATTTAGATAAAATGATTAATGAAAGAATCAATAATCTAAGATCACTTAGAAATTGGTTAGTATCAATGATAACAACAGGTATAATATCTGGAACTGAGATTGCTAATTGGCAAAAATTAGAAGCAATGGTTGAAAATCCAGCAGCAGAAAATAAAGCATTAGCTTTAGGATTATTAGGTGTATTTTCAACATCAGTATTTGTAGTAAGTACAGGTGCTGCTATAAAAGACTCATATAATGAAATGTTATATAAACAAAGAATTAGTTCATATCAAAGAAGACTTAAATAGTCTTCTTTTTATATGTAAAACTATTTCCTATCAATTGAAAAACAATATATTATTTAATAATATATTATTATAAAGGAGAAATAGATATGGATAATAATTATCAAAATAATAATCAATTTCAAAACACACCACCTGTAGATAATAATCAGTTTCAAAATCAAAACCCAAATCAAGCGCCAATGAATAACAATCAACCGGTTTATGAGGAACCAAAGAAAAAATCAAGTGCTCCTATCATAATACTTGTAGTTGTTTTATCACTATGTTTTATAGGATGGAGAATATTTTCTATAGTAAGTGTTGCTAAGAAAAATGTTGATGATATATATTCACAAGCAAAAGAAAATGCTTTCATAGCAGAAGTTCAAAATGTTTATTATCATGCACAAACAGCATTTATTTCTGATACAATGGATGAATTAACAGGTAAAGAATATTCAAAAATTAATGGTGATGTATGTGGTAGTGAAAGCTTAAGTGATAATTTTGATTATTATATTAAATTAAATGATAGAGGAGAAGTTTTAAAAATAGTTGTTAAAGGCGATGAATATGCTTATGTTGAAGAAGGCACGAATATTCAAGTTCATAAATTAAGTAAAAATAATATTAAATCTCCTAGTTCAGTTACAGTACCTAGATGTAACGAATAATAATTTGGTTTAAAAATAAAACTCAAGTAATCTTGAGTTTTTTATTTGGTAATGTTTAAAATGCTTTTATTTAAATCAAAAAGATTGTATAATTTTATGTAGGGAGGAATTAATATGATAGAGAACTTTGTACCTGATATTTACCAAAAAAGCATATATTATATTAATTATGATAAATTATTTAAAAAAGGTATACGTTGTATATTGTTTGATTTAGATAATACAATGGTACCTAGTCATATAAATACTCCAACAAAAAGATTAAAACATTTATTTGATGAATTAAGAAATAAAGGATTTAAGGTTATAATAATATCTAATAGTCCTAGACATAGAATAGAACCATTTAAGAATTATTTAAATGTAGATTGTTGCTCATTTTCATTAAAACCTAGAAGTAATAAATATAGTAGAATAATGGAAAAGTTTAATTATAAACCAACTGAAGTAGCAGCAATAGGAGATCAATTAATAACTGATATATATGGCGCTAATAAATTAGACATAACTAGTGTTTTAGTTAATCCATTATCTGCTAAAGATTATAAGATAACTTTATTTAATAGAATGTTAGAAAAGATTATATTTAATAAATTAAATAAAAAAGATTTATTTTTAAAGGGAAAATATTATGAATAAAAAGAAGTGTTTAGGTTGTGGAAGTGTTTTACAAAGTGAAAATGCTGGTAAAGAAGGATTTGTTAAACTAAGTGTTTATGATAAAAGTGATTATTGTGAAAGATGCTTTAAGATTAGACACTATGGTGAATATAGCATTTTAGATAAAAAGATAGATGTAGATGGTATTATCAGAAATATTAATAGTGATAAAGTTGCATCTATAGCTTTTTTGATTGACGCTTTAAATATAAATGAAAATGTTAAAAAATATATTAATAAATTTAAAAATAATAAATATATTTTAGTAACTAAAAAAGATGTTTTACCTAAAAGTATAAAAGAAAAAAAATTAATTGAATATATTAAAAATAATGTTTGTGAAACAGATAATGTTATGTGTATTAGTTCAGTTAAGAATTATAATATAGATAAATTTTTAAATAAGATTAAAGATGATAAAGTAAGAAGACTTTATATAGTAGGATTTACTAATAGTGGTAAATCTACATTTATTAATCATTTACTAACTAGTAATTTAAAGAAACCAGTAATTACTACTAGTAGTGTTCCTAATACTACAGCATCTTATATAGCAATTAAATTAACTGATAAATTGATTATTGTAGATACTCCAGGATTTATAGATGAAAAAGCTATTTATAATTTTGTTGAATATAATAAGATTATTAAGTATTATCCAAAGAAAGAATTAAAAGTTAAAACATTTCAAGTTAAACCAGGATATTCTATAGTGGTAAATGATATTATGAGAATTGAAAATATTTCTGATAAATCTAATAGTTTAAGTTTTTATATGAATGATAAATTAAGATATGAAAAATTAAATAATAAAAATTCTAAATTAAAATATTTAGATAAGGTAAATGTAGTTGTTGATGATGTATCAGATATATTAATAAATGGTCTTGGTTTTATAAGAGTTACTAAAGTGGGTAAATTTGAAGTAAATATTATAAATACTAAGTTAGTTAGTATTAGAAAGAGTATGATATAATGGGTAAAATCAATGTAATGAGTGAAACTTTAGCTAATAAAATCGCAGCAGGTGAAGTTGTTGAGAGAATAGCTAATGTTGTAAAAGAATTAGTTGAAAATAGTATAGATGCAGGTTCTAAAAATATAAAAGTAGAACTTGTTTTATCTGGAACTAAATCTATTAAAGTAATTGATGATGGATGTGGTATGTCTAAAGATGATGCTATATTATGTTTTAGCAGACATGCTACTAGCAAAATAAAAAATGAGAATGATTTATTCTTTATAAGTACACTAGGTTTTAGAGGTGAAGCTCTAGCGGCAATATCATCAGTTTCAAAATGCACTCTTGATACATATGATGGTAATGAATCTACACTTGTTATTGTTAACTCCGGAGTAGTTAAAGAAACTAAAGTTGGTTCAATGAGAAAAGGAACTATTATTGAAGTAAATGATTTGTTTTATAATACTCCAGCAAGATTAAAATTTTTAAAAAGTTTACAAACAGAATTATCAAATACAGTAGGATTAATAGAAAAAGTTGCTTTATCACATCCTGATATTTCTTTTTGTATAATTAATGATGGAAAAGAAGTTTTAAAAACTAGTGGTAGTGGAGATTTATATAAAACTATACATGAAATATTTGGAATTAATACTACTAAAAATATGATTAAAATTGAAGCTGAAAATTATGATTATAGTATTAGTGGTTATGTAAGTAATTTAAATCTATCTAAAAGTAATAAAAATGGAATGATTATTTTAGTTAATGGTAGAGTAGTATCTAATATAAATGTTAATAGGACAATTAAAGATGCTTATCATACTGTACTTGCTGATAATAAATTTCCAATAGTTGTAATTAATATAGAAACAGATCCAACTCTTATTGATGTTAATATACATCCAACTAAACAAGATATTAAATTTTCTAAATTAGAGAGTTTAGAAGATTTATTATTTAATACTATTAGAAGTGCTTTATTAGATTCAGATAATACTAAAAAAGTATATGAAGAACCTAGAAAAACAATTATTGATGATAATGATTACACAGTTAATGAAAATTTATATGATGAGCCTAAAAAAGTTGAAGAAATTAGGTTATTTGATGTAGAAGAAACTTCTGTTTCATATAATGAAGAAGAAGTTAAAAGAGAAAATAGATTAATTAAACCTGTAGGTCTTGCTTTAGGAACTTATTTAATAGCACAAGATGAAGATATTATGTATATGATGGATATTCATGCTGCTAATGAAAGAATTAATTATGAAAGGTATTTAAATGCCCTTAGAAGTGATGATGTATATGTTACAAATATGTTATTTCCATTAACACTAGAATATCCTACAAATGAGTTTATGAATATTAAGAATAATATAGATGAAATTATTAAATTAGGATTTAAAGTAGAAGAATTTGGTACTAATACATTTAGAGTTTCAGCTCATCCAGGATGGTTAAAACAAGGTTATGAAGATGAAAGTATCAAAAAGATATTTGAATTAGTTGGTGAATTCAAAGGTAAGTTTGATAGAGTTAAATTTAATGATGCAGTTGCTGCTCGTTTAGCATGCAAAATGAGTGTTAAAGGAAATACAAGTATTACTTATGAAGAACAAGAAGAATTAATTGAAAGATTATTTAAGTGTGAATTTCCATATACTTGTCCTCATGGAAGACCAACTGTAATAAAATATCCAATTCATGAATTAGAAAAAATGTTTAAGAGAGTAAACTTTTCTAAAGAAATGAATTATGATAATGAGTAGGTGATAAGATGACTACAGAAGAAGAAATACAAAAAAGTGTAGATGAAATTGTAAAATCTATAAAACCTGCTATTGAAAGCTTTCTAAAACAAATAGATGAACTTGGTTTTGAATTAGATGATAATGGTGATTTAGTTCCTAAAAAAGGTAATGTGCCAAGATTAATTAGAAAGGATGGGTCTAAACATGAGTAAAATAATATTAATAGTTGGACCTACAGCAACAGGAAAAACAGCTTTATCTATAGCACTAGCACATGAGTTTAATGCAGAAATAATAAATGCTGATTCAACTCAAATATATAAAGAACCATTAATCGCAACAGCCAAGATTACTGAAGATGAAAAAGAAGGTATTCCTCATCATATGATAGATATTAAATCTTTAAAAGAAGATTATTCTATATATGATTATCAAGTAGAAGCTAGAAGAATACTAGATGAATTAATTAAAAAAGATAAAAATGTAATCATCGTAGGTGGTAGTGGTTTATATGTAAAAGCATTGTTATATGATTACAATCTTGAAAAAGAAGAAGTAAAAGATATTGATTTAAGCGAGTACTCAAATATTGATCTTAAAAATATGGCTGATGAAATTAATAAAGATAATAATATCCATGTTAATAATAGACATAGATTGGAAAGATATATTAAATATTATAGAAGTACTGGTAAAACTATTACTAAAACTGATGAAATCAATAGAAGACTATATGACTTTATTACAATTGGTCTTCAAGCACCTAGAGATGAAATATATAATAGATGTGATAAAAGAGTAGATGAGATGTTTGATAATGGTCTTTTAGAAGAAGCAAAAAAATTATATGAAAAAAAATATAATAATTATACTTCTATAATAGGATATAGAGAATTAAATGATTACTTTGAAGGAAAAATATCTTTAGATAGAGCAAAAGAATTAATGAAACAAAATACAAGACATTATGCTAAAAGACAAATTACTTTTTATAAACATCAATTTGATAATATAAAATGGTTTAATACAGATTATAATAATTTTAAAAACACAATTAATGAAGTTATTAATTATTTAAAATAAAAGGAATAAGTTTTACTTATTCCTTTGTTTCTATAAATAACTCAGTATCAAAATTGTGTTTTTCTTTATCTAATTTAAATAATTGATCTGTGTTTATCATAAAATAATTGCTTGTATTATTAATATGTTTTTCATCATCATCCCAAGTTAGATCTACATGATACCATTTACCATCAAAATATAAATAGTTCCATATATGATTATCACTAGGTAATTTAATATTTTTAATATTTAATCTATCTAGGAATATAGCATAAGCATCAGTATAACCACTACATATTGCTTTATGAAGTACTAAAGCACCATATGCATTATTAGAGTCACTATTTAAATCATTCTTATCATAGTCATCATCATAAGTAACATTATTAATAATGAAATCATGTATTTTTCTTAAATCTTCTTTAGTAGGATTATCAGTTTTAATCTTTAATGCTTCTAATGTTTCATCAACATATTTTTTTAAATAATCAATTTTCTCATTTGAATATAATTTATCAACTGATAAATATATTTCACCACTTGTTGAGACTGTTGTATTATATAGAGAATAGTTATTATATGGGCTTACATAATAATTGTTGATTTCTAAATATATTGATTTATCTTTAGCTATTGATAATACATCATTAATACAATCTTTATAATCAAGAGGACAGTAGAATGTGAAGTTCTCCCATCCATTATTTAAAACAGTATAATAAATATTTCTTAAATCTTGGATACTATGTGGTTCAAAATTATCTGTTTCATTAACTGTTTCAAAAACAAAATCTCTTTTATTATATGATTCAGTAGGTACTATTACTTTTTCTTTTAATACTTCTTTTACAGTAGAGTGAACAAACAAATTAATCTGTTCTTTGTGAGTAAGCATCAGTGTTATAAGAATAGCTGCTACTAGAATCCATATGATATTAACTAAAGCCCTTCTTAATCTCATATATTTTCACCAAGTACATTATAACATAAAAAAAGTAGATTTCTCTACTTATTTATTTTGAATTAACAATCTTATTTACTCTTGTTTTATATCTATCTCTAGTGTTTGCTTTAATAACACCTTTAGAAGCAGCATTATCTATTCTTTTAATTGCTTCAGTAGATGCTTTAATTGCATCATCTTTAGTTTGAGCTTTTTCTACTTTTTTAATAGCAGTTTTCATACTTGCTCTAACATCATTATTTAATACTGTTTCTTTTTTAGTAATTAAAACTCTTTTTTTAGCACTTTTAATATTAGGCATTTTCTTTCCTCCTTTAAAGACTTCTTTAATTTTAACAAATAAATCATAAAAAATCAACGTTTTTTATTAGTTCTGCACTAACTTTAGTGTATGTTCTAGTTAGAAGACCACTACCTAGAAGAGTACCACCAAAGTATCTTATAACAATTATTAAGACATTATTTAATTCTTTCATATGAATTATATCTAATAAACCTCTAGTTGTGCCACTAGGTTCTTTATCAGAATAATTCTTTTCTTGAGAATCTAATTTATATGCATAAACTATATGTCTAGCTTTCTTATGTTCAAGAGATAATTTATCTAATATTTTTTTAATATCTTCTTCATTATCAATTGAATAGAGTAGACCTATAAACTTTGATTTTTTAACTTCTAAATAACTCTCATTAATCTTTTTCATGCCTATATTATATACAATAATTTGCATTTTAACAAGATTTATGGTATAATATGCATCACTTAAAGAAATTATCCAAATGAATAAAAAGGGGGTTTTATTTAATGGAAAATTTATTTAATGATTTTGAAAATAATGTTGCTCATTTTTTATTAAAATCATTTTTAATATTAGGTAGTATATTTATAATTGGAATAGCTATATTAATATTTAAAGATGCCATTACATTTAGTAATGGTTTTACTAAAGGAATTGTATTTGTTTTAATAGGTTCAGTTACATTAATTTCAATATTATCAAGTATTAATCTATATAACAAAATAAAATAGAAGGCTAAGCCTTCTTTTTATTTATCATTAAATCCTTTTTTATCTAGATCCATTTCTAATCCTTCTTTTTCTAAGAAAAAAACTACATCTCTAGACCACTTACCACTATATTTAGCACCACACATCATAGGACCATCTCTAAACCAAGATAATACTTTATCACCAGTAACTTGGTATGAAGAATATCCATTCATATATTGTGAATTTTCAAGTTGCCACGGAGATTGTTCTTTATATTTTAAAATATTCATTAATTTATCTTTATTCCAAATACCACATAATAAACTTAATCTATAAGAAGAATCACTCATTTTCTTTTTAAATCCTTTGTATATAGAATCTCCATCATGTGAATCAAATGATAATTCAAAGTTTATATATGCAATATTATTCACATTTAATAGATTCAAACAATCATGTAATTTGTCAATATTAACTTTAGCATCTAAAAAACAATCATCACAAATAAATATTATTTTGTTTTGAGGTATATCTTCTAATGATTTATATATTCTAGTAGTCCATTTATCTAATGGATAATCATGATTAATTGTTTTCATAAGTGGATAGTATTTTGTTTCAGTAAACAAATATGTTTTAGGATGATTTGGCCAATATTTATTAAGACAAGCGTAGAAAACAGGCCATACCTCATCATTTTTATCACAACTAAAACATACTATTGCTAAGTCCTCCATATTATCACCATAAAAATATTATCATATAATCGTTTTTATTACCAGTAAAATTTGATATAATATATCCAATGGAGAAGTATTATGAGATTTAGTAAAGAATTAAGTGAAGTTCCTAAAAAGAGTGGATGTTATTTAATGTATAATAGCGATAACATCGTTATTTATGTGGGAAAAGCTAAAATTTTGTTTAATAGATTACATAGTTATTTTAATAGAACACATACTGGTAAAACTAAAAAAATGGTTAGTGAAATAGATCATTTTGAATATATTGTCACTAATAGTGAAACTGAAGCTTTTATATTAGAATTAAATCTTATTAAAAAATATGATCCAAAGTATAACATATTGCTTAGAGATGATAAGAGTTATCCATATATAGAACTTACTAATGATAAATATCCAAGATTAATTGTTAAAAGAGAGATAAATGCGAGTAAAAAGAAAACTAATTTATTCGGACCATATCCTAATCAATATGCTGCTAGAAGATTAGTAAATTTAATAAATAGATTATATCCTTTAAAAAAATGTGATAATATGCCTAAAAAAGTATGTTTATATTATCATATAGGTGAATGTTTAGGATATTGTGTACATAAAGATGTTAATGTTGAACCAATTAAATCTGAAATATTAGATATTTTAAATGGAAATGATAAATTATTAATAGATAAAATAAATGAAAAAATTAAAACTAATTCTGAAGCATTAAACTTTGAAATATGTAAAGAATTAATGGAAGAATTAGGTTATATAAAAACAATATTTAATAATCAAAATATAGTAGAACTTTCAAGAGATGTTAATGCTGATGTAGCTAATTATTATTTTGAAAATGGTTATATAAGTATAGTAATATTTTTTGTTAGAAATGGTAAATTATTAGGTAATCATTATAAAATTATTCCTGTTATAAATGATATAGAAGAAACATTAGAATATTATTTAGTTAATTTTTATTCAAAGAAAAATATTGTTCCTAAAGAAGTTATTGTTCCTGATATATTAAATAAAGAATTATTAAGTGAAGTACTTTCTAGTAATGTTATAAATGTACAAAGAGGTAGTAAAAAGAAAATATTTGACATGGCATATGATAATGCTAAGACTCAATACAAAAAAGAAATTAATTTAATATATGGAAATGAAAAAATAACTAGTGAAGCTAATGAAGAATTAATGAATATATTAGGATTACCTAAATTACATATTATTGAAGCTTTTGATAACTCTAACTTATTTGGTACATTTAATGTATCTGCAATGGTTAGTTTTGTTGATGGATCTCCATCTAAAAAGAATTATAGAAAGTTTAAATTAACTTATGATAAAAATGATGATGTAGCTGCTATGAAAGAAGTTATGTATAGACGTTATTTTAAGGTCTTAAATGAAGATTTAGAAAGACCTGATTTAATTATAGTAGATGGTGGTAATAACCAAATAAATGCTTGTAAAAGTATTCTAAATGAATTAAATTTGAATATAAAAGTTATAGGTGTTAAAAAAGATAATCATCATACACCAGAATCAATAGTAGATGGTGATAATTTTAATATTATTCCTATTGATAAAAAGAGTAATGTATTTAGATTATTAACTAGGATAGATGAAGAAGCTCATAGATTTGTTATAACTTATCATAAAGAAATAAGAAGTAAAGGAAGTATATCAAGCGTTCTTGATAATATTAATGGCCTTGGTAATAAAAGAAAGAAACTTCTTATTAAAAAATATGGTAGTGTTTCTAAGATGAAAGAAGCATCTGTTGATGAATTAAAGACTATAATTCCTGAGAAAGTTGCTATTGAATTAAATGAATATTTAAAGAACATATAAGGCTATAAAATAGTCTTTTTGTTTGATTGATTTTTATATGTTTTTATTGTACAATTATTATGATATGGAGAAAAGATTATGGGAGAATATTTAGATTTTATTAATAAATATAGTTCACAATTTGATTTTGAGCTTCAATATAATGAATATTTAAATATAAAATCAATTGTAGAAAACTCAGTTAATGAAATTTTATCTTTCAGGGATGTTAAAATGGATTCTATTTCAACAGTAGTTGAAGCAACTATGTGTTTTTTACTTGGCAATCATACTGCTATTGAAATACAAACATATGGTTATGAAGATGAAATAGAAGCTGTTGTTGAAAAAATCTACAATAAAGAAAATAATCTTAAACCAAAAGAAGAGCAAAAACCATTTCCTGCTAAGAATGAAGCAGCAGATTATATTTATAAAGATTTAAAAGAATTTTTATTTATATTTAAAGAAGGTTTTAATATTGGAAAACTAAGTAAAGATATTAAAGATTCTTTAGTTTTTGAAGGATATAAAGAAGATAAAATTATTGAAGGAGATGCTGATCAAACAATAATTGAATATTTGGCTAAAGGTTATTTTGATGTAAGATATTGTGAAGATTTTAGAGATATGAGAAGTGCAATAACTAATTTAGTTGTTGATATATTTGCTTGTAAGAAGAAAGATTCTAGTTACTATACAAATAGAGATAGTTTTGAAAATAAATATTATGATAATCGTACTATTATGAATAATGTTATTTTTAATCTATCAATAGCATTTTTAACTAATAAAGTTAAACCTAGAAAACTAGTATCAACTTCTCCTGAAATGGAAGTAATTTATAATTATATTCAAAAAGATATGATTAGAATGGGATCTACAAGATTAAACCCAAAAAATCCTAATACTGAGGATATTCCAAAATATGATAAAAAATCTAGAATATTAAAAGAAGATAAAGATACTAAATCTAGAAAAACAGCTATTATTTATGGAATATTATTTGGATTATCTTCTGTAGAAAATATGATTTATGATTCGTTACATGTTAAAAGAACAAATGTTAATAGATATAATTCAAATGTTAATGCTTTTGATATTGAAAGAATGAGTATTAATGTTCAAAATATGAAATATAATTCAAAAGAGGAAAGTATTGAATTACCTGAAGTTGATATAAAAAAAGAAATAGAAAATTCGAAAATTGATGAAGAATTAGAAGTTCCTGAAAAACAAGATAATAATGAACTTCAAATTCCAGAAATACCTAATGAATTAAAAGGTGAAATGGAAGGTGAGAATGTTGCTTGATTCTGAAATATTTACATTAGAAGATAATAATGAATATGAAGTATATGATACTATTGAAGAAGATAGTGATACTTATCTTTTACTTGCACAAGTTAATAATTTAAGAAATATTGTTATTAGAGATTTAATTTATAATACTACTAATGGAGAAGAACATTTAGAAAGACTAGATAGCAATAAGTTTAATGAAATATTTGAAAAATTCATTAAGAAAAATAAAGATTTATTAAAATAATAGGAGGGCCATATGATTAAATGTCCGCATTGTGGTGGTGAAGTAGGATTCGACCCATCCAAACAAACAGTAACATGCCCATATTGTAGATCGGATTTTGATCCTACAAAATTAAATGTTACTGTAAAACATGCTAAAGAAAGAAAAAATCCTTTATTGGATAATGCTAAAAGTTATTCTTGTTCTCAATGTGGAGCTACATTGATGACTTTTGATGATACAGCAATTACTTTCTGTAGTTATTGTGGTTCACAAGCAATGTTAGAAGATAAGATTAAAAGTGATTTAAATCCAGATTATGTAATACCATTTTCTAAAACAAAAGAACAATGTATTCAAGCATATAAAAATAAATTATCTTCTACAGCATTTGTACCTGATTATATGAAAGAAGATATTGTAGTTGAAAAGTTTAGAGGTATATTTATGCCATATGCAATATATCAATTACAATTTAAAGGTAAAACTAAAAATAATGGTAGTGTATATACTCATAGAAAAGGTGATTATAAATACTATGATGATTATGATGTTACTAGTGATGTAGATGCTGAATACATTGGAATGTCATATGATTTAGCTAGTAATTTCTATGATAAGTTTAGTATGTCTATACCATTTAATTATCAAGAAAGAAAAGAGTTCAATCCTAATTATTTAAGTGGATTTTATGCAGATACATCTAATGTTTCTGGAGAAGTATATGATAACGATGCTTTATCAATAGTAGCTAAAGATAGTTCTAAGAGAATGACACAAAATAAGGAATTTAAAAAATATGGTTGTTATAATCCTTATGTTCCATTTAAAGTATCTGATAGAAAAATTGCAATGTTTCCAGTATATTTCTTAGCTATAAGAACTAAAGATAATAAAAGTATCAATTATGCAGTTGTTAATGGTCAAACTGGAAAAGTTGCTATGGATATGCCAGTTGACTTTAAAAAGTATATTAAATTCTCATTAATAGTTGCTATTATATTATTCTTACTAATAAATTGGCTTGTTGTATTAAAAGCATCAACAGTATGTTTTCTTGGTATAATAGCAGGACTTACTGGAATGATTATTTCATTATCACAAATATCTAAAATTAATAGTAGTAGATATCACTTAGATGATAAAGGATATTTTTATGCAAATAAAAATCAAGAAATAGTAAAAGTAAAAAAATTTCAATACATTTTTAAAGATTTACTAGCTATGATAATACCTACATTAGTATTGATATTTAACTTCACATCTTATGATTTATATTATTATTTGGGAGCTATATTATCATTAGTATTAGTTCTAATATCATTTAAGGATTTAGTTGAAGAACATAATTTATTAAGTTCTAATAAGATTCCTCAACTTGAAAAAAGAGGAGGGGATGAAAAATGAAAAATAAATTAATTATAATATTTTTATTATTTAGTATATTCATCCCAATAGTAAATGCTGAAAATGAAACTTTATTAATAACTGAATTTAATCAAACAAATGAAAGTTTAATTAATGAAACATTAGATAACACTGATAATTATGTTGATTATGGTTATGATACTGATAATTATTTAGATAAAATGACTGGTTCAAATAGATATGAAGAACAATATAATGGTTATACTATTTTAATTGAAGATGATGCTAATTTAATTGATTCAGATAGAATAAGCGACTTAGTTGAAGATATGAGACCATTAACTAAATATGGTAATGTTGTATTTAAAACTACAGATACTAATAGAATGTCAGTTGAAACATTTGCATTAAGTTATTTAGGAAATAAATTTGGAAATGCTAATGGTAGCGTATTTGTAATTGATATGTATAATAGAAAAATAGCAATTGCATCTAAAGGAGCTAATCAAAGATATTTAACTAATGCAAAATCAGATATTATTACATCAAATGTATATAGAAATGCTACTTATGGTGACTATTATACATGTGCTAAAAAAGCATTTGAACAAATGTATACAGTATTAGATGGTGGTAAAATAAATGAACCAATGAGATATATTAGTAATGTTGTTTTATCATTAGTAGCAGCATTCTTTATAGGTTTCTTTAGAATACTTTCTACATCTAAAATTAGAAAAGCAGATCCTAGTGAAATACTTAGTGATTGTGATATTAAATTTAGTGTTGAAAATGTACAAGGAATTAAGACTGGAACTCATAAAGTTTATGATCCTCCATCAGATTCAGGTGGAGGCGGCTCTTCCGGCGGAGGCGGAGGAGGCGGTGGAGGCGGCGGATCAAGCGGCAGCCACGGATTCTAAAAAAATATTAAGAACTTACTTGATTAAGTTCTTTTTAATTTTTATAATATATTGTATAATTTATTTGATGAGGTAAATATGAAGAAAGTAAGTTTATATCCTGCAGATTTATATCAAGTTGTTGATAAAAGTTTATTATCAGAAATTGATAAACTTGTTTTAAATATGTTATATATGCCAATTATTGGAAATATAGCTATTTCTTTATACTTAAAATTACAATCTGAAACAGGTAGTAGTATGATTTCTCCAGAATTAACTCATCATCATTTAATGACAAGTATGGGACTTACATTAGACAATATAAAAGAAGCTAGATTAAAATTAGAAGGTATAGGTTTATTAAAGACTTATTTTCATAAAGATGATATTAATTCTTACGTATATGAAGTATATAGTCCAGTATCACCAAGTGAGTTTTTCTCTCATCCTATTTTTAATATAGTTCTATATAACAATGTTGGTAAAAGTGAATATAATAGATTATGTGAGTTTTTTAGGGAACCAAGCGTAGATCTTAAGGATTATGAAGATATTTCTGCTAGTTTTGATAGTGTTTTCAAGAGTAGAAATTATACTACACTTGAATATACAGGAGAAAATATTATTTCTAAGAATAAGCTATTACTTACATATGAATTAGATTATGATTTTGATTTATTAATATCCTCAATAGGTAAAGATATGTTTAATCCTAAATGTTTAAATAAGAGTATGAGAGAATTAATAATTAATCTATCATTTTTGTATGAAATAGATCCAGTTACTATGGCTGATATTATTAGATCATCTGTTAATGAAAAAGGTAATATTGTAAAAGAAGATTTAAGAAAAAATACAAGAAAATATTATCAATTTAATAATGATAATAGATTACCTAGTTTATTATTTAAGAGTCAACCTGAATATTTAAAGAGTGCTGATGGAAATAATACTAATAGAGGAAGAATGATTAGAGTATTTGAAAATAATTCTCCTTATGAGTTCTTAAAAGCTAGATATAAAGGCGGTAAACCAACTGGTAAAGATATGGAGATATTAGAAGGATTATTAGAAGATCAAAAACTTAATCCTGCTGTTATAAATGTACTAGTTGATTATGTATTAAAAACAAATAATAATAAATTATCTAAATCATATATAGAAACAATAGCTGGTCATTGGAAAAGAAGTAATATTGAAACAGCTGAAGAAGCAATGTCTATTGCTGAAAAAGAACATAAAAAGAATAGTAAAACTAAGAAGAAAGAAAAAATCGTTCCATCTTGGTTTAATGAAAAAATTGAATCTACAAGTGAAGAAGCAGATGAAGATTTTAATAAGTTCTTAGAGGAGTTTAGAAAATGAATAGATTTGTTAATAAAAGTAAAAAAGCTATATATGATGATTTAAGAAAAGAATTTATTTTATCAAGTAGTGATGAAACATTTAAAAAATTATGTAATAGACTTAAATGTAGTGAAGAAGTATTAATGAAATATACTTCTAAATTAGAAACTACAGTTTGTGAACTTAAAAATTGTTCTAAATGCAAGGGACTTGATAAATGTAAAAATGAAGTATTAGGTCATGTTTACTATCCTGAAGTATATAAAGATAGTTTAGAGTTCAAATATAAGCCATGTAAATATTTTAAAGAAGATACATTAAAAAATCATACAAAATTCTTTAAAACACCACCTGTACTTATGAATGCATCACTTAGCGATTTAATAAATGAAAAAGAAAGAAATAGTATATTAAAATATATTAAAGATTTTTTAAAGAAAAAAGTATCTGGTGAAAGTGTAAAAGGACTATATTTAAGTGGTTCTTTTGGTAGTGGTAAGTCTTATATATTAAGTGCATTATTAAATGAATTATCTAATAAGGGATATAAAACAGTTAATGTTTATTATCCAGAACTTTTAAAAATGTTAAAAGGATCATTTAATGATTCTAATTATGATGAAATAATGGATGAAATTCTAGATTGCGATGTTTTATTATTAGATGACATTGGTGCTGAAAATAATACATCATGGTCAAGAGATGAAGTATTAGGAACTATTCTTCAGCATAGAATGGATAACAATTTGACTACATTTTTTACATCTAATTATACAATAGATGAATTAGAAAAAGTGTTATGTGAAATTAAAGGAGATTCTGATGAAATTAAAGCTAGAAGAATAATTGAAAGAATAAAATACTTAACGATAGAGGATAAATTAATAAGTAAAAATAAGAGAGTTTAGCATATTTATTTGACAATTCCTCTATATTTTGCTATAATATTCGGGCATTTTATGAGAGGGGTAATAGGTATGATAATATTCTGGATTTATGTTGTAACACAATTAGTATCTACAGCATATGGTATTACTGTAATAAACTCTGTTAGAAAAGTACCTGCTCTTAGAAAAAGACTAAGAGAGCAAGGATATACTCAAAGAGATAAAAATAGTTTATATAAATTTAATGATTGGTTAAAATATTTCTTAAAAGGATTTATTCCATTTTACTTTGCATATAAAGCATTACAATTAACTAATAGTGCTGATCCAGTTGGAATGATGATGCAAGAAGAAATAGATAATGGAAATTATATATCTAAAGAAGATGAAGCTATTTTCAAAGATGAAGAATTAAGAGCTAATAATTCACTTGCATATGATCCTAATGCATTTATGTATGAAGAAGTAGGGCCATATAAAGCAAGAAAAATAGATATTAATGAAATCTATGATGATGAAGAAACACCAATTGAATATATTACACGTGAATTTGAAAAAGATAGTAGTAATAAAATTACTCCTTTTACAAAAGAAAGCACTAGTGTAGTAGAAAAAGAACCAGAAGTAGTGGTTGCTAAAGAAAATAAAGTAACAAGTAGTGATATAGCTAAAGCATTATCTGAATTAAGTGGTACTGAACTAGAAGAATTATCTAAAAAATTAGTTCTTTTAGCAGAAACTAAGAAAATTAATTCAAATACTTTAGAAGAAGATGTTGCTTAACAAATAAAAAAGTATTATAATCTAGATATAAATTAATTAATTAGACGAGATTTTTAAACTAATTAGCAAAGAGATTTAGTGGTTGGTGTGAACTAAAGTAATTGTTTAAAAGTTACTACTAATTGTATGAGGTTAATAGCCTACGAGTTGTTCTCGTTACAAAACAAATAAGTTAATTAAAAGGATGGTACCGTCGTAAGACTCCTGTGTATCATTCTTTTTTTATTTATAGGGAGGTTAATATTATGATAGACACAATCAGCTTATCAAAATTCTTATCAAGATATTGTAATGTTAAAGGAGATTCTTTAAAGAAAATAACCCACGAGGAGGTTAAAGTCTTATTTCCAGAATTATCTAGAGCAAAAGATAAAGCTCTTAGAACGAAAAGTGAGATATTATCTTATATTAAATCTAATAAAGAAGATTTATTATATGGAAGAATATTATTAGTTAGTGATGGGCATTATATTATTCCATATTTTACACCTGTTTTATCTACTGAATTAGAAGATGAAATGCAAGTTGAAAGGCATGCAGAACCTGGTATTAAGGTAGATGATGAACACTATGATTATTCAAAATTAAATGAATATGAATTAAGACAACTTTTAAGAAGAAAATTTAGTTCCCCAAGAAACCAAACCTGTGCTAGAAGAGAATTACATGATAGAGGAATATCAATAACAAAGAAATATAGAAGAAATGATTATAAAATTAAATTAGAGGAGGAATAAAAATGAAAGAAATTAAAAATGATGAAAAATTAAATATGTTAAATCACAGCTGTGCTCATTTACTTGCACATGCTGTTAAACATCTATATCCACAAGCAAAATATTGGGTTGGACCAGTAATTGATGAAGGGTTTTACTATGATATTGATTTAGGAGATGTTACATTAACTGAAGAAGATTTACCTGCAATTGAAAAAGAAATGAAAAAAATTTCTAAGTCAGATAAATTAATTAAAAGAATTGAATTATCTAAAGAAGAAGCTTTAGAAATGTTTAAAGATGATGAATATAAGCAAGACTTAATTAGTAGAATGGATGAAAATGAAACTGTTATTTCTGCTTACAAACAAGATGATTTTATTGATCTTTGCAGAGGACCACATGTTGAATCAACTAAAAAGATTAAATACTTCAAATTATTAAAAGTTAGCGGAGCTTATTGGAAAGGCGATGCTAAGAATAAGATGCTACAAAGAATATATGGAGTAGCATATGATAATGAAGAAGATTTAAATGAATATCTACATGAACTTGAAGAAGCTAAAGAAAGAGATCATAGAAAAATTGGTAAAGATCTAGGAATATTTATGTCTGATGATTTGGTTGGTAGAGGTTTACCAATGTTTTTACCAAATGGTTATATTATATGGGAAGAATTAGAAAATTATATCAAAGGTAAAGAAAAGAAATTAGGATACCAACATGTATTAACTCCATGTGTCGGAACTGTTGATTTATATAAAACAAGTGGTCACTGGGATCACTATAAAGATAATATGTTCCCAGCAATGGAATTAGATGGTGAAAGTTTTGTATTAAGACCAATGAACTGTCCTCATCATATGATGATTTATTCAAATACATTACACTCATATAAAGATTTACCAATAAGAATAGGTGAAATAGCTCATGATTTTAGATATGAAGCTTCAGGAGCAGTAAAAGGTATTGAAAGAGGAAGACACTTCTGTCAAAATGATGCCCATCTATTCGTAACACCAGAACAAATTAAAGATGAGTTTAAGAGTGTAGTAGATTTAATATTTGATGTATATAAAGATTTTAATATTACAAACTATAGATGTGTTTTATCATTAAGAGATCCTGAGGATAAAGAAAAATATCATCCAGATGATGAAATGTGGAATAAAGCAGAAAATGAATTACGTGAAGTATTAAATGAACTTGGTATTGAATATACTGAAGAAATAGGTGAAGCAGCTTTCTATGGACCTAAATTAGATGTTAATGTTAAACCAGCAGTAGGTAATGAATATACATTATCAACTTGTCAATTAGATTTCTGTTTACCTGCTAAGTTTGACCTAAAATATATAGATAAAAATGGTGAAAAGAAAACACCAGTTGTTCTTCATAGAGCAATCTTAGGTTCACTTGATAGATTTATGGCTTATATTCTTGAAGAAACTAAAGGCGCTTTACCATTATGGTTAAGTCCAGTTCAAGTAAATATTATTCCAGTAAATAATGAATATCATTTAGATTATGCTCATGAAATATTTGATATGTTAGAAGCAGAAGGAATTAGAGTTAAACTTGACGATAGAGAAGAAAAATTAAGTTATAAGATGAGAGAAAGCGTTATTAATAAAATACCATATGCTCTTATACTAGGAGATAAAGAAAAAGAAAATAAATCAATTAGTTATAGATGCTATGGAAGTAATGATACTTCTAACTTAAGTCAAAAAGATTTTATTGAATTAATTAAAAAGGAAATTAAAGAAAAACATAAATAATTTGACAAACATATAATTTTGTGTTAAACTTGCAAGCAAGTGAGGAGATATATACAATTAGGTTAGCTATCTCGGGGTAAAACCTACACGAACTTTTATAAGTACGGAGTCACTCAATATGGTGACTGCGTACTTTTTTATTAATTTTTATAGTACGGCCACCTTAAAAGAAAGGAGGATAAAAATTATGACCGATGATTATATTGTCAGACTTAGTTTTCTCTATCGTACTATGAGATTAGAGGATAAAAGTTAATCACTAAACAGTAAACTTATATACTCTTTAGTGATTGATATTTTGCTTGGAAATTTATATTATTATAATAAGGAGTGTGAAGTTTATGAGTATTATTGAAGTTAAAAAGTTATCTAAAACATTTAAAATAAAAGTAAAAGAAAAGGGATTTAAAGGAAGTTTAAAATCTATATTTAAACCAAAATATAAAAAGATAAATGCAGTAAAAAATATAAATTTCGAAGTAGAAAAAGGAGAGATACTTGCTTTTATTGGACCAAATGGTGCTGGTAAAAGTACTACTATTAAAATGCTAACAGGTATTTTGTATCCTGATAGTGGTAGTATCAAAGTATTAGATTTTGATCCAAAAGAAGATAGAAAAAAACTTGCTTACAATATAGGAACAGTTTTTGGTCAAAAAGAGCAATTATGGACTCATTTAACACCATATGATAACTTTAAATACTTTGGAGCTATATATGACATTCCTGAGTCTAGAATTGAAAAGAAAATTAATGAATTTAATGAAATATTTGAACTTGATGATTTTATTAATACTCCAGTTAGAAACTTGAGTTTAGGTCAAAGAATTCGTTGTGAAATAGTAGCGTCATTAATACATGAACCAAAAGTATTATTTTTAGATGAACCTACTATTGGACTTGACCCAGTTGTTAAAGAAAATATTCGTTCATTAATTAAACGAATGAATAAAGAATATAAAACAACTATATTTTTAACAAGTCATGATGTTGGAGATATTGAAAAATTATGTAAGAGGGTAATAATAATTAATAATGGACAAATAGTTCTTGATGATTCTATGGAGAATTTAAAATATCATTACTTAAATAAGAAAATCGTAGATGCCAAAATGAAAGAAAAAGTTAATTTAGATGACGAAGAAGGAATCACTATTTTAAAAGATAAAGGTTATAATTTAAAAATAGAAGTAGATACTAAGAAAAGAAGTGTATCTGATGCAATTAAGTTATTAAATCCAGATAATATTGTAGATATTAATATATCTAATGTACCTTTAGAAGATATTATTAGTAGTATTTATAAAAATGAGAGTGAAAAATGAGAAAGTACATTTTTATATTTAAATCAGAAGTAATGAGTAATATTACTTATGTTGCTAATATATTAACTAATTTTATCGGATATTTCTTAATTTTATATATATTTTTAAACTTATGGCAATTTATATATAGTGATCCATCTGAAGTTATAAATGGATATACTATTAATCAAATGATTTGGTATGTTATTGTTACTGAATTAATTTGGTCTATTATGAATGGTAGAAACTTGTGTAGAAAGATAAGTGATGATGTTAAAGGGGGAAATATTGCATATAATATTAATAAACCATATAGTTATATAGGATATATATTATCATCTCATTTAGGAGATTGTGCTATTAGGGGTATTTTATATACAATTCTTTGTATATTTGTTGGTTTATTATTTTTAGGATCATTTCCTAAATTAACTATTATTGGTGTAATTTCAGTATTTATATCAATCATATTAGCTTTGATTATTAATACTTTATTGATTACATGTATAGGTTTATTTTCTTTCTTTATTGAAGATTCAAAACCATTTTATTGGTTATATAGTAAATTTATATTAGTGTTAGGAGTTATTTTTCCAATAGAGTTTTTTCCAGTATGGGCTAGGGGAATATTAAATTATAGTCCTATATATGCAGTTAGTTATGGTCCTGCTAAATTATTTGTAGATTTTTCATATAATAATTTATTATTAGTTATTTTATCTCAAGTATTTTATGTAATTATTGCATACTTGTTATGTAAAATTTTATATAGTAAAGGAGTGAAAAATATAAATGTTAACGGAGGCTAGAAGTCAATTTAGAGTAATGAGACTATCTGTTAAATATGCGTTAATGAGGGAAATGTTAAATAAGGTATCATTCTTCTCAAATGTTATATTTATGATGTTAAATAATGCTAGTTTTATTATTCAATGGCTAGTTATTTATTCAATTAAGGACAACATTGTTGGTTATAATATAAAAGATATTATATTGTTATGGGGAATGGCATCCGTTACATACGGAGTAGCTAGATTCTTTTTCAAAAATGCATTTAACTTATCTAATACAATTACTAATGGAAAATTAGATGCATTCTTGGTACAGCCAAAAGATATATTATTATCATGTATTACAACTGACGTAGAAGTATCTGCTTTAGGAGATATCTTATATGGATATATCATGTTATTTATATATGGTGTAACTCTTAAAAATTTCTTTATATTTACTATATGTGCAGTTTGTGGTGGATTATTATTAGTTAGCATATCTGTAATCTTTTCATCATTAAGTTTTTGGTTTGTAAAAGCCGATATGGTTAGTGACACTGCTAATTCACTTATGGTAAACTTTGCTACATACCCAGATGGTATATTTAAAGGAATCGCCAAAATTATTTTATATACAATAGTACCTGTTGGTATCTCTACATATTTACCAGTTAGTATTATTAGAGAATTTAATATATTTTATTTTGTTATTATCATAGCAGTTTGTGTTATAATGGTATCAATCGCTTATTTAGTGTTTTATAGTGGACTTAGAAGATATTCTTCAAGTAACTTAATGATTGCAAGAATTTAATTAGAACAGGGAGGTAATATTATGGTTAAATACAGATTAGAAGATTTTAGCAATAATCATAAATTATATGCTAAATATATAGACAGAAAGCTAAGAATTGCTGATCTTAAAAAGAAGAGAAGAGCTCTTACAAAGGCATATTTAAATAGTCTAAATTGTGATATTTTAATAAGAAATTGTAATAAAAAATTAATTCTAAATAAGAGATAAAAAAAACAATTGCCCTAAAAATCAAGTAAAAACTTGACTTTTTATAGGTTTTATGTTATAATTTATACACAAATCAATAAGGGGGTTTGGGTAATGAAAAATAGATATATTTTAGATTATTTGGATGAAAATAATTTTAAAAAATTAGAAAGAAGTTTAAAGAAATATAACATGGTTGCTTATAAAAAACTTATGTTTGATTTCTATCCTAAATTAAGAAATGGTGAGTTTGTTGGTGAATGTACATCAGTTAATAAACATGAACAAACTGAAACTTATGATTTAAGATTACCAACTGATTCATTATTTGTAAAAGTATATGGAGAAGTTAAATTAAACTATACTGTTTATAAGAGTAATAATATTGTTATGTTAAACAATTTAGAACCTAAAGACATTTTATTAGATGGCCATAGATCTGAATTAACTGCTTATAAAGGAATTATGATATCTAAAGCAAATGCTCAAAAAGAAATGTTCAAAATTGATTTACTTTGTAGATTAGAAGGAAGAGAATAATACTCTTCCTTTTATTGACTAATTAAAAAAAATCTATTATTATTATAATAGGTGAGAGATATGAATATTAATTCTTTTAATAAAGTTGATAATAATACATATAATTTAGGCGGTGTTAATTTAAATTATGGTGATTTTATTAAAAGCGAAAGAGCGTATTTAGATAAAACTCTTTCAACTTATCAATATAATCCAATTTATGCTGATGAATTAAGTAATAGAATTGATTCATTAACACCTAGAGAATTAGATACATATTCACATGAATTAGATAGTAAAATTAAATATTTAGAAAAATCTATTTCAAGAATTGATTATTATATGGATATTAGAGATCAAAATCAAAGAAATCTTAATCAATTAAGAGATAATTATAATAGAGAAGGTCATGATTTAAAATTAAATGAAATAGTAGAAAAAATAAATAGACCTGAAGTTAGTAGTACTTATAATCAAGTTAAGAGTTCTGATAATTATAGTCAAATTGAAGGAAATATGGCAGTAGAAGTAAATGGATTATATTCATGTAAAAGTTCTATAATCGATAAAAAAAATAGTTCAAACTGAACTATTTTTTATTTGCTAATTCTTTATATCTATCTTCTAAGAAATAAATATCTTTACTACTCATAAATAGAAGTACAGCGTTTTTATATTGTAGTAATTTATCAGCTGTCTCTAGTGAAATGAACTCACCATTTTTAGTATCTTTTAATATATCTTCATGAGATACTTTGTCATATCCTGTTTCTTTTCTATCTTCACCGATAGTCATTACATAAGCTTTATCAGCAAGATTTAATGCATCTGCAAATTCTTTATGGAAATATTCAACTCTTGATCTTGTATGAGCTTTGAATATAGCTACAATATATCTATCTGGATATTTCTTTCTAGCAGCTTCAATTGTTACTTTAACTTCTGTTGGATGATGTGCATAATCATCAATTAGTATATTTGATTGAAATTTAGTTTCTATAAATCTTCTTTTAGCATGTTTAATTTTTAAAACTTGTTTTTTAACTTCTTCTTTATCAATATTTTCTAAATAGCATACACTAAGTACAGCCATTATATTTAGAAGCATATGATCTCCAACAAATGGGAATGTAAATGTATCATAAAATTCACCATGTACATAAATATCTACAGTAGTTTTATCATCTTGAACTTTAATATTTTTAGCATATAAATCATTTGATTCATTAAAACCATATTTAAATAGAGGTTTTTTTATTTTCATTTTAGGGAAGTTAACATCATCACCCCAAATTACTACATAATGTCTAGCACTATTAGCAAAAGAATTAAATGCATCAATAACATCATCTAAATCTTTATAATAATCTGTATGGTCTAATTCTACATTTGTAATAACAGCATAATATGGACTATATGATAAGAAATGTCTTTTAAACTCACAAGCTTCTAAAGCAAAATAATCATTTTTCTTATCTGCAAATCCAGTACCATCACCAATAAGATAGTTAACTCCAATATTTTCTAATACTTTACTCATCATAGTTGTAGTAGTGGTTTTACCATGACATCCAGATATTGCTATTAATTTAGTATTATTAGTAAGTTCTGCTATCATTTCTTGATAAGTATATATTTTTAAACCAAGTTCTTTAGCTCTAACAACTTCTTCATGATCATCATTAAAAGCATTTCCCTTAATAATAATCATATCTTTAGTAATGTTATCTTTATTAAAAGTTAATATTTTAATACCTCTTTTATCTAATTCATCTTGTGTAAAGAAGTGATCTGGTTTATCACTACCCATAACTTTATATCCAAGACTATGCATAATTTGGGCAAGTGAACTCATACCACTACCTTTTATTCCAATAAAATAATATATCATTTTTATCACCTATAAACATTATACAATAATTGTTCAATTAATTGTAGATATAAAACATAAAATATGTTAAAATATCATTATGAAAAATAAAGAGAAAAGAAAAACTTTTTTTAATGTCTTAAAGTTTGTAATATTATTGCAACTTGTTTTAGTTGGAATAATTATTTTACTTGTTAAGATGAAATAGGTTTTATTATGAAAAGTGCAAAATCCATATTTAAAAATATTTTAATATTTATCATATTAATTGCTTTAACTTTTTATTTTGTATTCAGAAATTATAATATAAAACAAACATTTGATATGATATTAAATGCTAATATTGTTTATATAATATTGGCTGTTTTGTGTATGGTATTTTACTTTATTGCAGAAGCTGTTAATAATAAATGGATACTTGAGAGTTTAGGAAAGAAAATTAGTGTTTTTCAATCATTAAAATATCCTGTTATTGGTTTTTTCTTTAGTGGAATTACTCCAGCAGCGGGTGGAGGACAACCAATGCAAGTATATTATATGAGTAAAGATGGAATACCTTCATCATTTGGAACTTTATCATTATTAGTCCAATTAATTACTTTTCATGCTGTAACACTTGCTTTAGGAATATTTAGTGCCATATTTAATCATAAATTATTATCAAGTGGAATAATAATTCTATTTATAGTAGGTGTGGTATTAAAGTCAGCTGTTTTAACTTTAATGTATATATGTTTTAGAAATAAACATGCTGGTAAAAAAGTATCTGATTTTGTATTTAAAATATTAAGAAAGTTTAAAGTTAAAAACTTAGATAAAAAAGAAAAAGAAGTTGCGGAAGTTATACAGGATTATAATGATGGTGCTTGGTATATTAGAAAACATAAAAAGATTTTTACTAAGGCAGTATGCGTTACATTCTTACAAGTAATTGTTTATTATACATTATCATATTTTATTTATAAATCATTTGGTTTAAATTCATATAATTGGATAGAAATAATAACACTTCAAGCAATACTATATGTATCAGTTGCTAGCATTCCACTTCCTGGAGCAGTAGGAGTAAGTGAAGGTGCTTTCTTAAGTATTTACGAATATATTTATGGAGCTGAAATACTTGCAAGTGCTATGATTATCAATAGAGGAATTAGTTTCTATTTGTTTGTATTTATAGCAGCTATTACAACTTTAATAAATGCAATATTTTTATCAAGAAGAAAAGAAAAAACAAGTTAAACTTGTTTTTTTAATTATAAAAAAATTAAAAAAAACTTATGAAATTCATAAGTTTTTTAATAAAACATTCATAAAGAATGAATTAATCTATTATGGTGCAGGTGAAGGGACTTGAACCCCCATGGATTGCTCCGCTAGATCCTAAGTCTAGTGCGTCTGCCAATTCCGCCACACCTGCAAATTAGTGGTGGACCTTGTAGGACTCGAACCTACAACCGCCCGGTTATGAGCCGGATGCTCTAACCAATTGAGCTAAAGGTCCATCGCTAATTAATAATAGCATAAAAAATAGGCATTTTCAATATATTTTTTTCATTTTTATTAAATAAATCCTCAATTTATCTATTATTATTAAACATTTTTCTTGATATTTAAATATTTGTTTGTTATAATTTTGTATGTACAAAAAAGGAGGAATATGTCCTATGGCAAAGAAAGAAAATAGAGAAGGAATTGCACTTCAATGCACTGAGTGTAAAAATATTAATTATTTAACTAGTAAAAATAAGAAAAATACTGAAGGTAAATTAGAAGTTAAAAAATATTGTCCTAAATGTAATAAATCAACTGCTCATAAAGAAAGAAAGGCAGCGTAGTAAATTATGTTTAATATTAATGATATAAAAAATGGAATGACAATTAAATATGAAGGAGTTATCTATCAAGTTGTAGATTTCCAACATGTTAAACCAGGTAAAGGTAGTGCTTTTGTTAAAACTAAACTTAAAAATTTAAAAGCAGGTACTACTCAAGAAATTACTTTCAATGCTGGTATTAAAATGGAAAAAGCAGATGTTAGAAAGAACCAATTGTCATATTTATATGCTGCTGGAGATAATTATGTATTTATGGATTTAAATACTTATGATCAATTAGAAATTCCTTCAAAACTTATTGAAGATCAAATTAAGTTCTTAAAAGAAGGTATGGAAGTTGAATCAATGACTATCGAAGGAGAAGTTGTTGGTATAAGTTTACCTGAAAAAGTTTCATATAAAGTTATTAGTGCACCAGATGCAGTTAAAGGAAATACTACTCAAGGAGCACAAAAAGATATTACTATCGAAACTGGATATGAACTAAAAGCACCTTTATTTATTAAAGAGGGCGATGAAGTAGTTATTACTACTAGAGATGGTAAATACTTTAGTAAAGGATAAGAAATCAATTTGATTTCTTTTTTATTTAATTTTACAATTGACAAAAAATATTAAATAATTTATACTTATTCCTAGTAATGGGGAAGAAATAAAAGATTTATGAAATCATTTATTTAGAGAAATAGTGGTTGGTGAAAACTATTAAATGTTCATAATGAGTTACATATTTTGGAGTTACTTTAGGTGATGCTATATAGTCATTGAGGTAGATTAATTCTATAAATTAAGGTGGTACCACGATTTATTCGTCCTTATAATGGTACCTTTTTATTTGGAGGAATATATGAGAAAGTTTTATAAAATATCATACAAGCAATTTAAAAAAGATGTTTGTGATGATAAAGAATTATATAATAGCATTGAACTTCCTAAAAGAAGTACATCTAAAAGTGCAGGGTATGATATTAGAAGTATTGAAGAATATACTTTACAACCTGGAGAATCTCATGCATTTAAAACTGGTATTAAAGTAGAAATGAATGATGATGAAGTATTCTTTATATTTGATAGAAGTTCAGTAGGATTTAAATATGATGTTTGTTTATCAAATAGTGTTGGTGTTATAGATGCTGATTTTTATAATAATCCAGATAATGAGGGACATTTTGCTATTAAGTTAATTAATCATGGTACTAAGGAATTTAAAGTAAATGTTGGTGATAGAATAGCACAAGGAATATTTACTAAATTTTTAACAGTAGATGATGAAGATAAAAATATTAAAAAAAGAAAGGGTGGAATTGGTTCCACTAATAAGGAGGAAAAATAATGACATTTTTTGAAGAACTAAAATGGAGAGGCTTAATTAAAGATTTAAGTAATGAAGAAGAAATAGAAAGATTATTAAATGAAGAAAAAGTAACGTTTTATTGGGGAACTGATCCTACTGCTGATTCATTACATATAGGACATTATAGTTCACTAGTTACTGCTAAAAGACTTGCTCTTCATGGACATAAACCAATATTATTATGTGGTGGAGCAACAGGTTTAATAGGAGATCCAAGACCAACTGCTGAAAGAGAAATTATTAGTTATGAAACTGTAAGAAATAATATTGAAGGAATTAGAAATCAAATTGATAGAATATTTGATGGAAAAGCTGAAATTGTTGATAATTATGATTGGACAAAGGATGTTTCATACTTAGATTTCTTGAGAGATGTAGGTAAATATATTAATGTTAATTATATGCTTGATAAAGATATTATTAGAAGAAGATTAGAAACTGGTATTACTTATGCAGAATTTTCATATACTTTAATACAAGGAAATGATTTCTTAGAATTATTTAATAGAAAAAATTGTATTATGCAAGTAGAAGGTTCTGATCAATGGGGTAATATTACTACTGGTATTGAATTAATTAAGAAGAAAACTGGTAAAGAAGCATATGGATTTACTATGCCATTAATATTAGATCAAAATGGTAATAAATTTGGTAAAAGTGAAGGAAATGCTTTATGGCTTGATAAAGAAAAAACTAGTCCATATAAAATATATCAATACTTAATTAATACTGATGACTCTAAAGTAATTGAATACTTAAAAGTATTTACATTCTTAACACCTGAAGAAATTACTAAGTTAGAAGAAAGTGTTAAAAATGAACCTGAAAAAAGATTGGCTCAAAAAGCACTTGCTTATGAATTTGTAAAAGATTTACATGGCAAAGAAGAAGCAGACTTAGCTGTTAAAACAAGTGAAGAAGTATTCTCTAAGGGATATAGTGAAGAAGGGATGGAAGAAGCAGATGTTAAATTAGAAGAAAATACTAATATAATGGATTTATTAGTTCAAACTAAATTAGCTCCATCTAAATCTGAAGCTAGAAGATTAGTACAAGGAAATGGAATTAGTATTAATTCTGAAAAAGTTACTGATCCTAATTTATTAATTACTGAAGATATGTTTAAAGATAAATTTATTATCAGTAAAGGTAAAAAAGTACATATTAAAGTTAACTTAGTAAAATAAGTTAACTTTTTCTTTTATAAAAATACTAATTAGTATATAATTATTATAGGTGAATATAGTGAAACGTAGATTAATTAATAGTTATACTAAAGATAGAGAATGGTATGTTAATTTTTTATGGTGCTTATATTGTGTACTTGGTATAGTTCTATTACCAACTTTATTTGCATTGGTTTTAAAAGATGTAATAAAAAATACATATGCATGTAGTTTATTAGGCGATATTATTTTCTTAATTACTTTAATTACTATTTATTATAAAGATCTTATTAAAGAATTTAAATTATTTGTAGATAAATTTAGAGAGCAATTTGGAACATGTTTAAGATACTATATAACTGGTGTTATGTTAATGTTTGTATGTAATATATTTATAGTATCTTTTGTTAAAGATATTGCTCAAAATGAATCTTTGGTAAGAGAATTATTATTTAGCCATACTGGATTTATGATGTTTAATATAGTTTTTATAGCACCATTAACAGAAGAACTAGTTTTTAGAAAGAGTTTAGCTACTATTATTAAAAATAAATGGATATATGGTATTATTAGTGGTTTATTATTTGGATTTGCTCATATTATGACTAATATTATTAGTGGAACATTTATATTAACTGATTTATTATTTATAATTCCATATGGAAGTTTTGGTTTAATGTTTGCATTATTAGATAATAAAACAAAAACTACATTTAGTAGTATTATGATGCATAGTATTCATAATTTATTAAATGGTATATTATTATTACAAATGCATTTCTTAGGAGTATTATAATGTCAAAAGAAAAAGAAGAAGAAATTGTTGAAGAAGAAAAACCAAGATTTAGAAAATTAATAAATATAATACTAATAGTTATTATGTTAATAGTAGGTCTTATATTTTATTCAAAATATGTTGGTACTAAAGGACTAGAAGTTAAAGAGTATAGGGTAGAGAGTAGTATATTATCTAGTAATTTTAGTGGTGTTAAAATAGTTCATTTTTCAGATATGTATTTTAATTCTACATTTGATAAAGATGATCTTCCAGTCTTATTGAAAAAAATAAATATACTAAAGCCTGATATAGTCGTTTTTACAGGTGATTTAGCAACAAAACTATCTGAAGAAGATATTTCAACGCTATCAGAGTTTTTAAAGAATATTGACGCTAAAATAGGTAAATATGCTATATATGGTGATAATGATTTTAAATTAAACAAATATGAAGAAATAATGACAACAAGTGGATTTACAATACTTAATAATTCATATGAGGAAATATTTTATAAAACTAATGAAAGTATCTATATAGTAGGATTACCAAGTTCAATTAAAGAAAAAGCTGATCTTTCAAAAGCTTTTGAATTTTATAACGATGATAATAGAAAATATATTATTACTTTAGTACATGATGGTAAAACTATTAAATCAATTGATGATAGTAACTATGAAGTTGATTTAATACTTGGTGGACATTCTCTAGGTGGTTTAATTAAAATACCTGCTTATGGTGGATTAATTTATGATAAGAATGCATATAAATATACTGAAGATTTTCAAAAGAAAGGTATTACAAGTATTTATATGTCTAGTGGATTAGGTACTGATGAATATGATTATAGATTAAATAATAAACCATCATTTAATTTATATAGATTAAAAGCACTTTAAAAAGTGCTTTTTTTTAATAAAAAAAGACTGATTATTTTAAATCAGCCATATATTTTTTTATTTGTTTTGAATTAGGCCCAAGAATTATTTTTAATTCATTATCAATTTCAACTATACCTTTAGCACCTAATTTTTGTATTCCTTCTTTATTTACAATACTTGTATCTTTTAAAGTAACCTTTAATCTTGATAAATTAATTTGTGAATCAATTATATTATCTTTTCCACCAAGATATTGCACTAATTTATTCATTTCATCATGAAAATCTTTTTTTCTTAGTTTAAGTATTACAAATGATATTATAAGAAGAATACCGATTATTACAAAATATTGCCAATACATAATTATTCCTCACTTTCTATAGTTTCATTATTAATTGTTTCATTATCTTCTTCAATAGTATTTAATTCATCAATATAACCATATAATTTATTTTTAAGTCTATTAATATTTTCCTCGCTCCAATAATCATCTACAGTAACATCATTTGTTATAAAAGATGTTTCATTATCATGTGCTATTATTTTGCCATCTCTTACAAAAACAACTTCAGGCATATATATTCTTTTATTTCCTGTATCATCAGTTAATAATATTTCTGATAATAAATTAACTAATTTTTGATACTTATTAGTATTCATACTTCTATCATATTTAATATTTAAGTAATATATTTTATCAATATCTTTTTCAATAGCTACATCATTTAATATTTCAGCATATTTTTTACACCAATCAGTATCAGGTGTGCACATAAATATAATTCCATATTTATTATTAACTATATTTATTACTTCATCTATATTAGCAGTTTCATATACTACAGTTTCACTTGTTAAATTATAATCATTTGATATAACATTAGGAAGATTATTCTTAAATTCCTCTTTATCAAAGTGATTATATATTATTAAAGCTCCAACTACTGCTACTACAATAATACATAATATTTTAAATTTCTTCATATATATTCACCTCAATCATTTTACCATAAAATTAATAAAATGTCTAAATGTATAATTGTGCCATTATAGATTCATCTTTATGTTTTAGATAATATTGTGTATCAAAAGCTATCTTTTTTAATTCTTCTTTTGATTTGAATTTCTTTTTAGTTTTAACTATTTTAATAGCATTTCTATCTTCTCTTGTTTCTTCATATTTTTTAATGTATAGGATTAAAGTTATTAAACAAAATATTGAAGTAATAGAACTAAAGAAATTAATAAAAACTTCTGTATGATTAATAATATAAAGAATAATAGTATTATTTGTATTTAGTTTATTTATAGCTAGGAACACAAAACATACGATTACACATACATTTAATATAAAAGTTTTTATTTTTCCTATAGTTAATGACTTAACGTTACCTCCGTATCTATATGTTTCATATGATGTATATAAAATAGCAACTTCTATTATTAAAGGAAACAACATATTTTCATAAGTAATTCCTATTAATACAATAGACATTATATTTAATAATTTGTCACATAAAGCATCTAAAAATGCACCAATTAAAGTAGAGGCTTTTAATTTTCTGGCTAAGAATCCATCAATAAAGTCAGTTAAAAATAGGCAAAGAGTCACTATTGCGCATACACCAGCATCATAATGAAAATAAATAATTGGCAAAACAAAAAATCCAATAAGTCTTAATAATGTTATTGAATTTACTAGTATAATTTTAAATTTTTGACACTTATTTTTTTGCATAATTATATTTTAATTAAATATAATACAATTGTCAATTTCAATTATTTATGATATAATCTATATATTATTAATTTGGGGCTGCATTGATTCGACAGGATAGTGTTTGGTTAATATGCATGTAGTAGGCATACTTTAAATGCAAAAACAAAAATAAACGGAAACGAATATAGTTTTTCTCCAGCTTTTGCTTAATAATTAGTTAAAAGCGGAGCATCCACTTTAATCTTTTGTTCACGAGATTTAAGCTGGGTGTCATAAAGTGAACTATACTAATTAGGTGTTCATACTAATTAATGAAGGTTTTATGAACTTAGTATAATAAAAGAAGTTGGCAATCTATATTATTATATGAAACAAAAAACCAACTAAACATGTAGATGTGTTAATAGAATGTATCTTGGACAGGAGGTCGTTACTCCTCAGCTCCACCAATAAGTATATAAAGAACGAAAGTTCTTTTTTATTTATAAATTAATGTTTAATATTTTTGATTGTATATGTTATACTTATTAAGTAATTGCCCTGTGGCCAAGTGGTAAGGCATTGGACTCTGACTCCATAATCATAGGTTCGAATCCTATCAGGGCAACCATGCTGGAATAGCTCAGTTGGTAGAGCAACGCCCTCGTAACGCGTAGGTCGCATGTTCAATTCATGTTTCCAGCACCACTTAAAAAATAGAACTTTTAATAGTTCTTTTTTTATGTTATAATTTTTATAGTAGGTGATGATATGGAAGATGCATTAGTATTAGATGATTTCATGGAAGAAATTATTGAAATGACAAGAGATATTGATTATAAATTACATGCTCAAGGAATCCATTTTCCTTTACTTGATGGTTTTCAATCATTAGAAAGTGATGATGCTCAAATAATTTTATTAGCAGAAAAAGATGGTTTCGTTGAACAAATTACATCAGATGGATATATTGAGGAAGGAACTTTTGATAAAAGAATCGAAGCAGTAATTAATTCTACTAAACAATTTATGATTGAATCTGGTTGTGAAAGAGTTGATGAAGCATTTAGATTCTTTAAGGAAACTAAAAATACTAATTTTACTTTCAAAACATATGTTTGTGATATGATTATTCCTATTAATGATGAAAAGATTGTACAAAGACAATTTATTTCATATTTTTATGATCCAGTAATAAATGATTTCTATCAAATAACAGTATCATCCAGTCCATCAAGTATGCCACCTAAAGATATTGTTTTAGATAAAATAGATATTGAAAATGATAAAATAACATCAAAATTAAATGAATATATGAATGAAATATTAAATAAAATTGATTATAGAAAAGACTCAAATTAATATTTGGGTTTTTTATTATTATGATATAATAGAGAAGTGATAATTATGGAAGAGTACGTTAAAATTGAAGAATTAGATAAAAATGATAATATCTTTGAATATATAGATAGTATATATGAATCAAAAGTAGGTGATACTGATGAACAAGTCAAAGATGATAATTAATGGTCTTTTTAATATGGTTAATAATAAACATGATGGTTTAATAGATAGGGTAAAAGTTGAATTAATATTATTATTTGAAAATGAAATGAGTTTATTGAATATTAAGTTTGATCGTATTAATAAGTTTAATGATAATGAAATATTTATTAGATTTGATAATTTAAAGGATAATTCTTTAAATATAGATAACTTTTATGATATAGAATCAGATAATGTTAATGATAGATATCTTAGTATTAAAAAGATATTATATGATTTTTATAATCAAATAAGTTT
>CAMMYS010000036.1 GCA_946528555.1 uncultured Mycoplasmatota bacterium | reverse complement strand
ATTTAGCAAAACCAATAAATACCCATGAATTAGAAAGAATAGTAAATAGATTCTTTAAAAAATAGATGATTATTTCATCTATTTTTTTATGCTATTTAATTGAAAAATATATATAAAAATGGTATATTTATAATGATAAGGAGTAGTTATGGAAGACCTATTAAATTATACTTCTTTAAATAAAAGAAGAATTGAAAATATATGTTCTTTAGTTAACAAATTAGAATCTAAATATTCTAGTCTTTCAGACTATGAATTATCTAAAATGACGGATAGATTTAGATTTTATTTACGTGATGGTAAAACTATTGATGATATAATGCCTGATGCATTAGCAGTATGTAAAGAAGCTATTAAAAGAAAGATAGGTTTAGTACCTTATGATACGCAAGTTATTGCTGCAGCATCAATGAGTGATAATATAATTGCACAAATGGCTACTGGAGAAGGAAAAACATTAGTACAAATTCTTTCTTCTTATTTGTATGCTCTTGAAGCAACTAAAGATGCTGATAAATCCAAATGGGGTAGTGTACATATTCTAACTGCTAATGAATATTTAGCACAAAGAGATAAAGTGCAAAATGAAGCAGTATTTAATTTACTTGGTCTTTCATGCGGTTATGTAGAAGATAAATCTAATTCAGATAAACCAGATTATTTAAAGAAAAAACAAAAAGCTTATAGTCAAGATATAGTTTATGCTACTGCTAAAACAGTCGCTTTTGATTATTTGGATGATAATCAAGCATTTGATATTAGAAATAAATATATTAATAGAGAACTATATCATGCTATTGTTGATGAAGCAGATGATATATTATTAGATCAAGCAGTAACACCACTTATATTATCTGGTACTATGCCAGGACTTGATATAGTTGGCACTATAGATTTAGCTAATTATGCATGTAATTTTGTAAATGGAGTAAAAGGTTATAGAAATAGACCTGTTACATGTACATTGGCAGATCAATTTAAAAAGAATATTGATACTAAGTTTGGAGATTCAATAATATTTAAAGATACATTAAGAACATTTTTATCAGATGATTTATTAAGGGAAATATATGGAGATAAAGATATTTCTCATGATATTTCATTGCAAGAAGAATTGTTTAATAAAGAAAGTGCTATTACAAATGCAGTTTTAGCAAAATACTATTATAAAAGAAATAAACAATATATTTTAAGAGAAATAGGTAAAGCTATAGATACAGATGGTAAAGTTAAAAAAGTATTTGAAGTTGCTCTTGTAAGTGAAGCTACTGGAAGAGTGATGCCTAAAACAAAATATAGAAATGGTATGCAAGAAGCTATTGAAGCAGAAGAAGCTTTTCTTGCTGATGGGAAATATATAATTAAAAGATCTACTAAAAATATAGAAAAGAGTACCATTACTTATCCAGAGTTTGTAAGATTATATAAGACTGGTATTAGTGGTATGACAGGTACTAGTGATATTGAAGATTTTAAAGATATTTATGGTTTAGAAACATATGAAGTAGAACCTAGAATACCTAGTGCTAGAAAAGATGAAGAAACAGAGTTATATTCAAAGAAAGAATATAAATATGAAGCTATTGTTAGAGATATATATGAAAGACATAAAAAGCAACAACCAATATTAGTAGGTACAATAAGTATTAATGAAAGTGATGAATTATGCTCATACTTAGATAGATATAAAATACCTTATCAAAGATTAGACGCTATTAATCATAAAGATGAAGCATTAAAAATAGCAAATGCTGGTAAAAAAGGTATGATTACAATAGCAACAAACATGGCAGGACGTGGAACAGATATTAAATTTGAAAAAGGTGTTGAAGAACTAGGTGGCTTATATGTAATTGGTGTATCTAAAAACAATAATAGAAGAATAGATAGACAATTAATGGGAAGATGTGCTAGACAAGGGCAGCCTGGTGTTACTAAGTATTATCAATCTTTAGAAGATGAATTAGTTCTTACTAGATATGGCAAAGTTAAACTAATAGCATTTAAAAAGTATTATGAAGATCAAAGAACTAAAATAACTAATCGTAGAGTTATAGATATGGTGGATAAATGTCAAATAGCTGAAGAAGGAATATCTAAGCAAATAAGAAGAATTGAAAATCAAATACATTTAAAAGTATTTAGTGTTCATAGAGATAAAGTATTTGAACAAAGAAATAAAATACTAGGAGCAAATTATAAAGAATTATTAAATATAATAGTTGGTATTATTAAAGAATATTCAATTACTTTAGTAGAAGATCCAACTGAAGTAGATAAAGTAAGACATTTAATAGATATTGATTCTTGTTATGATGAAGATAATTTAAAATATAGAAATAATATTATGTCTGCTTTATTTAACAAATTTAAAGCATCTAAAAGCAATATGGATCCTAAAAAGTATTTAGAATATATTAGAAGTAGATTATTAGATATAATTGATTCTTATTGGGTATCTCATTTAATGTATTTAGAAGATATGAAAAGTTCAATAATGAATGCAGGTAGTTTTGGCATAGATACTTTAACAAGATTTGAAAGAGATGCTAATAAATTATTTGTATCTATGAATAATAATATTAGAAATGAAATGTTAACATATTCTATTAATCCATATTTAGAATTTGGATCATATGTAATAAATAATAGTATAAGAGGAGATATTGGTCATGAAATTACTTATTAGTTTATTAAGAATAATTATTACTGCATATTTAGCAGCACTAACAATTGTAGGTTTAATATTGTTTTCTCAAAAACAACAGGGAGTAAGATATCCTAATATAGGAGGATATTCATATTATGTTGTTGAAGATGATAAATTATTACCTGAATATCCAAGATCAACATTTGTAGTATTAAAAAGTGATATTTATTATACTTTTGATGAAGGAGACTATGTATTAGTAAAAGAAGGAAAAGTAAATAGATTAAGATATGTAGTTCAAAAAGATTTAGATGAAATGAATGTTGATCAATTTGTAGCAGGCTATACAAATAGTGATGGACTTGATGCTAATGAAACAATAGCTGTACAAAAATCTAATGTTTTAGCAACAAGTTATTATCATAGTCCATTGTTAACTATATGCTATCAAATATTAACTAATTGGATGGTAATATTAATACTTATAATAATTTTAATATTATCTTCAAGTGTTAATTTTAAAAGGTTTGAATTAAATTAACAAATATAATATAATATTTATATGATATGGAGATGTATATATGAATAGAAACGGGTTTACGTTGATAGAATTATTAGTTGTTTTAGCGATTGTATCAATTGCAAGTGCTGGTAGTATACTAGTATTTGATAGAGCAGATGCTGAAAATAACAAAAAAGATATCAAGACAAATTATGTAAAAATTCAAAGAGCAGCAATGACTTATTTAGAAATGGATGATTCATGGCGAAGTCAATTTAATACCAAAGGGTATATGTATATAAATATAAATGAATTGCAGAATGACAATTATATTGATGAAGATGTAATAATTGCTAGTAAATTAAAAGGTGAAAATTATGTTTTTGCTTATATTGATGGCGATGCAGTAGATACATGTATAGTTAATAGTACTGAGCTTGGTTTCCAATGCGTATCAAACGCATATGGTTATGCATACGATTGTTGTTTGAATGCAAAACCTGGCTTTGTTTATAACGTTGCTAAAGGCAATGAAAAATCTATAGATGAAAGTTATTTATTTGATGAATAATAGAAAAGGAGTTAATTAATGGCAAGTATTGATTTTGAAGGTATTAAAAATAACCAATATACAAGATATCCAAATAATATGATTAGTATAAATGGGCATTATTATTTAATACAATGTCCAGATAATATTGATGAAAATACAACATTTTATGTTGCAGGTAGAGGTTCAGGTGGTATAGGAGATACTTATACTACATTAAGTGCTGCAAAAAATAAGAATGTAATTATTATTGCACCAGTGAATCAAGGAGAAGGAGATTTTCCAGGAGCTGTAGATGTTATTGGAGCATTATCACAAGAATTTGGAATTGAACCACATGCATCATTTAGTGGACATAGTAATTCAGGGCCACTAGCATTGCAAACTGCAGAAAAGTATATTGATACATATCATACTCCAACTACTATAGTATTAAATGACCCATATAATCATGGTAATTATAAAGTTGACTATAGTAAGTTTGATGGTAGTGTAATTTTAAACTATGGTCCTAGAGGTGGCGGATGTACTGAAGGTTTTATGCCTAAACTTCAACAAGCAGCTGCTGCAGGAGCAAAAGTAATTATTTGTAGATATAATGGTGACCATGGTGCAGCTGATGAAGTTGCAGCAGCAATGGGTGCTTACGATATTGGTAATTTAACATTAATTGATAATGGCTCATATGTTACTTCAGGTGGAGCAACAGTAAACTCAAAATATACATATCAATGGATGGATGAAAATGGAAAATTACATGATTTTGCTGATGCTGCAGAAGCCCAAGCATATTTAAATGAAGCATTAATAGGCATTAATAAATCATTATATGAACAATGTAGTAATTTAGATGAATTTGCTGCAAGATTTCAAGGTGGCGGTGATACATTAGCATCAAATCTAGTTGTTGTAAGTAATTCAATGAATGAATTAAAAGGAAAGATAACAGAACATCAAGATTTGAATTACACAAAAGAATCAGATAATGAAGCAAGCATA
>CAMMYS010000035.1 GCA_946528555.1 uncultured Mycoplasmatota bacterium | reverse complement strand
ATTTGCAGGATGGGCAGAAAGTGCTGATGGTTCAGTTGTATATTCAAATAAAGCAAGCGTTAATAATTTAACTGAAACAAATGGTGCAACTGTTACTTTGTATGCTAAGTGGACAGCAAATAAATATACAGTAACATATAATGTAAACGGAGGAACTGCATGGACAAGTAGTACATGTGGAAGTGGATATACATTTAATTCAAGTTCAAAATCATGTACAAAGAGCGTAACATATGATTCTACATATGGAACTCTACCAACACCAACAAGAACAGGATATACATTTAAAGGTTGGTATAAAGAAACTGCATATACAAATAAGGTAGAATCAACAACGAAAGTAACAACAGCTTCTGATCATACATTGTATGCTTATTGGTGGGAAGACTGTCCAGATATAACAAATGGAAGTTGCATTGTTGATAATGGAGTACCTGAAATAACTTGTGATAGTGGTTACACATATAATGAAACAACTAAACAATGTGAAAGAGCTAATGTTTGTCCAGTAATAAACTGTGATACGGGTGGTGGAACAGGTTTTCGTTTTACTCCTGGTTGGTGTTATAATGGTAATAGATATGGGCTTTCAATATCTGGTGGTTCAGGGAATATAACGTGTAGAATTCATGAGGTTGATCCTACACATGGTGCAAATATAGATAGCGGTTATAGATCTATTTCTGATCATTGTAGAGTAACAGCATCAGGAGATTGGGAAGCAGAAATCTACGCAGGTGATACTTATTGCGGTACATGTCAATTTACAATTGGTTTTTATTATAAATGTGGCCTAGGAGATTTATGCGGTGGTGGTATATATCCAAAGGCTGGTGGAGGTTGTGGCTGTACTGGAGATAATTGTGGATGGGATTTTAATTAACAATATAAAAAATACTAATTTTAATAATTAGTATTTTTAATTTTATTGTAAAAAATCACTAAATGTGGTATCATATGAAGGATTTTTTGAAATATTTACCAAAAAAAGAAGTGTTTTTGAAAATTTCGTCGTATATATTTAATGGAGGCAAAAAATGAATACTATTCCTCAAGAGAAGATTAACGAGATAAAATCTAGTAATAATATAGTTGATGTTATTAGTGAATACATAAGTCTTGATGATAAATATAAAGCAGTTTGTCCGTTTCATGATGATCATTCACCATCATTTAGTGTTCATCCTGATAAACAAATATATAAATGCTTTTCTTGTGGAGAAAGTGGTAATGTTATTACCTTCGTTCAAAAATATAATGGTATTAGTTTTGTAGAAGCACTGAAATTGCTTGCTAATAGAGCAGGTATTAAGCTTGATGTAAAAGAACCTAAAAAAACAACTGCTTATGATAAATATTATGAAATAAATGATACTGTACTAAAGTATTATAAAAATAATTTATTATCTGCAGATGGTAAAGAAGCAATGAAATATTTAGAAGATAGAAAACTTACTAAAGAATTAATTAGTGAGTTTGATATTGGACTTGCTACTCAAAACAAATTAACAAATATTTTAAAAAAGAAATATTCTGAAAGTGATTTACTTGAAATTGATATTTGCAAAGAAAATGAGAATGGTTTATATGATACTTTTCAAAATAGAATCATATTTCCAATACTTGATGAGAATAGTAGAGTAATTGCTTTTTCAGGAAGAAAATATTTACCAGCAGATTTAAATGATGATACATCTAAATATGTTAATTCTAAAGAAACTAAGATTTTTAGAAAAAGTAATGTGATGTATAACATTAATAATGCATTACCGCATATAAAAAAATCAAAAGAAATAATTATATGTGAAGGATTCATGGATGCTATTAGAGTATCTAGTATTGGATATAAAAATGTAATAGCATTAATGGGAACAGCTTTTACTAAAGAAAATTTAGAAAAGATTATTAAATTAAAATGTAAAGTTATATTAAATCTAGACCAAGATAAAGCTGGTAAAATAGCAACTATATCAATTGGAGATGAATTAATCAAAAATAATATAGATGCTAGTGTAATCGTATTTGATGATTATAAAGATAGTGATGAATATATTTCTAATAAAGGAAAAGATGCATTTGATATATCTTATAAGAATAGGTTATCATTTATTGATTTTAAATTAAATTATTTAAAATCAAATAAAGATATGAGAGATTCTGTTAGTATTAGTGAATATATAAATGAAGCTATAGATTCATTAAATAAACTTGATGATGATATATTAAAAGAATTGAAAATTAAAGAATTAGCAGATGAATTTAATATAGATGAATCAGTTATAAAAAATAAATTAGTTACTAGTAATAATGTAGTAAAAAAAGAAGAAATTAAAGAAGAAAAGAAAGAGAAAAAATATAATAAATATGATATTAGTGAAATAAGAATATTATATTTAATGCTTCATTATGATGATGTAATACTTCATTTTGAAAATAGACTTGGTTATTTAATAAATGATGATAGAAGTTCTCTTGCATATAAGATATTAGAATTTAAAAATAATTATGGTTATTTTGATTATGGTGATTTTATTGATTATATAGCAGATGATGAAAAATTAAATAATACATTAAAAGAAGTAAATAAATATCATAATAATGATGAGTTTGATGAAAAAGAACTAGATGAGTATTTTGATACTATTAAAGAATATACAGTTAAATCTAGAATAGAAAGTTTAAAATTACAAATGGCTAATACATTAGATATTAATAAGAAAATAGAAATAGCTAAAAAGATTGAAAATATAAATAAGGAAGTGTTGAAATGGTAAACAATATTAAATCTTTTGATGAAAGAATAGAAGAATTAGTTAAAACAGGTAAAGAACAAGGATATTTAACTTATGAGCAAATTGCTAAAAAAACATTAGATTTAGATTTAGACAGTAATGCCTTAGATGAATTATATAATGTACTTACTGAAAATAAAATTGAAGTAAGAGCTGAAGATGAAGATGAGGGCGGAGGAGAAATAGATCTTAAAGATGATATTATTATTGATGATGTACCTGATGAAAGTAAAGATATGTCAGTTAATGATAATGTAAGAATGTATCTTAAAGAAATAGGTAAAATAAGTCTTCTTACTTTAGAAGAAGAACAAGAATTATCTAAAAGAGTAGCAGATGGTGATGAACATGCTAAAAATCTACTTGCTGAATCTAACTTACGTTTAGTTGTTTCTATTGCTAAAAGATATGTTGGTAGAGGATTATTATTCTTAGATTTAATTCAAGAAGGTAATATAGGATTAATGAAAGCAGTAGAAAAATTTGATTATGATAAAGGATATAAATTTTCTACATATGCTACATGGTGGATTAGACAAGCTATTACAAGAGCTTTAGCTGATCAAGCAAGAACAATTAGAGTTCCTGTTCATATGGTTGAAACTATTAATAAAATGGCTAGAATTGAAAGACAAATGACTCTAGAATTAAATAGAGAACCTACTGATCAAGAATTATCTAAGAAAATGGGATTATCAGTAGATAAGATTGCTGAAATTAGAAAAATTAGTCAAGATCCAGTATCTTTAGAAACTCCAATTGGAGAAGAAGATGATTCACATTTAGGTGATTTCTTAGCAGATGAAAGAACAATGTCACCTGAAGATTTTGCAACATATGAAATATTAAAAGATGAATTAAGAGAAGTATTAGATACTTTAACTGTAAGAGAAAAAGAAGTATTAGAACTTAGATTTGGTTTATTTGATGGTTCTTCTCATACTTTAGAAGAAGTTGGTAAACAATTTAAAGTAACAAGAGAAAGAATTAGACAAATTGAAGCAAAAGCTCTTAGAAAATTAAGACACCCATCTAGAGCTAAGAAATTAAAAGATTTCTTAATTGAATAGAATAGAAGCTATATATTCATTTATATCTGAAACTGATAAAGTTGTTGATGTGGGGTGTGATCAAGCTAAATTAGCCTTGTTATTGGCTAAAAGAAATCAACCGTCAATTGCATCGGATGTAAGTGAAAATGTCATAAAAAGGGCTAAAAATGACATTAAAAGTGATTTAATAGACTTAAGAGTTTCAAATGGTTTAGAAAATATACAAGGGTGTGAAGCAGATACATTAGTACTTGCTGGTATGGGTACTCATACAATATTAGAAATTCTAAGTAATACAAAGTTAAAATTTAATAAAATAATAACTATTTCAAATAATTATCATGATATTTTAAGAACTAAAATGAATGAATTAAATTATATGGTTGATAGTGAATTAATAATAAAAGAAAATAATAAATATTATGATTTAATATTATTTATACCTGGAAATAGAGAATATAGTGATTATGAAATTAATTTTGGTTTAAATCACAAAGATGATAAATTATATAAAGAATATTTAGAATTTTTAAAGAATAAATATATTAATATTAAAAAATCATCTAAAAATAAAAATGATAAAATAACTTATTTACTAAGTTTATTAAAGGGCAAAAATTGACTTTTTGCCTTTTTTATGGTATAATATGCCCAGTTTTGAAAAGGAGTTTTGGAAATGAGTGATATATCAGTAGATGCTTTAGTTAATAAAGAAAATAGATTAAGATATAATTATGTTCCTAGTTATTTAATTTCAGTTGATAATAATGAACAAAATTTTCATGAATATGCAAATCCACATATGAAACCATTAATTAGTGCTACTATATATGTTCCATTTATTGATTTAGAATTTGCTTCAATGAAAGATGGATTACATATTACTGTAGATAGTGGATATAGAAGTTTTAGTGAACAAGCAGGAATGTTTATTAATCAATATGCTAAAAATACATTACATATGTTATCATCTGGGGTTAATTTAAAAGATATTAATAGATTAGCATATGAAGAAACTATAAGTAAAATAGCATTACCTGGATGTTCTGAACATCAAACAGGTTATGCATTTGATATAGCTTGTTATAGAAATGGTGAATATCAATTAGAAACTACAGAAGAAGAAAGAGCTTGGATGAGAGAAAATGCTTATAAATATGGTTTTATCTTAAGATATCCTGAAGGAAAAGAAGAAATAACAGGTATTATGTATGAGCCTTGGCATTATAGATATGTAGGTAAAGATTTAGCTCAAGATTTATATAATCATGGTGATTGGGTTACTTTAGAAGAATATCATGAAGAAAAAGGATTAACTAGAAAGCTTACAATAGACTAATAAAAAAGAGATTATATTGATAATCTCTTTTATTTATGGTACAATATTTTAACTTTTAGGGGGTAAATAATGCAACCAATTAGTTTTGAAAGGTATAAGGAATTAGTACCTGATACTACATATTCATTTGTATATCAATTATTAAAATATTTATATTATAACAGTACAGTTAGAACTCAAGGATATAACATTGTTTCTACAACTGATAAAGTTTTATTTAGATGTTTAAAAGCTTATCAAAAGACTTCTGATGGAAAAAGTTTATTAAGCAAAGTAGGTTTTAATAATACATATGATATTGATGAAGGAAGCGCCTTATCTGATACTTTTAATACATATAATTATTATCTATCACCTTTTAAAGATGAAGAAGATTATTTAGCTTTAACACCTGAAGATATAATTGAAAATGTTATTAGAATAGATAATGATTGTGAAAGTTTAAAATTAATAGATTATGACATTAGTGATTTTTTAAAAGAATTAAGAGCTGTTTCTAAGAGTAAAAAAGAAGATATTATAAATAAAATGGAATCTTCTTATTTCCCAAAACTAAGAATTTCATTAATTAATTATTTTAATAAAGTTAGTCAAATATATAAATATTTAGAAAAAAATAGTGACAAAATTAAATATATTAAACCAACACCTGATAATCTAGCAGCAATAGCTTATACATTAGGTTTATTCTATTATGATAATGTTGCTTATAATAAAGATTTATTTGATGAAAAAACTGAAATTGAAAAACTACTAGAAAAAAAGGGTTTAACTGCTAGTAGATTAGAGAGTGAATTAGGAATAGATTTATCAAAAATGAATACAAAACCATCTATTCTTACGTTAAAAAATGATCTAAATATTGGTATTGTTCATAGATATGATTTTAATTCAGTATTTGAGTTATATGAAAAATTAGTAGAACAATCAATGTCTAATAATACAAGTTATAAATATGTTTTAGGATTATGTGGGGTAACTTGTAATGATATTCAAGAATGTTATGAAATTGTTAAATCAATGTCTTCAAGTAATAATGGAGAAATATCATGGATGTATGAAGGAGTATTTCCTGAAGTAAGTAAATTATTAGATAGATTTAATAAAATATATACTTTTTTAATTAATTATGGAAATATTGATAAAACATATGTTAATAAACCAGAAGATTATATAGCATTGTCTTTATTAATATCTAGTTATATGGATAATCAAAGAATATCTATCTATTTATCAGAGCATAATTTGACTTTTGATAAAATGTTAGAATTATTAAATCTACCTAAAAAAGAAGAATTAATAAAATTAATTGAAAATCAACAAACAAATCCATTAACAATAGTAAAATTTAAAAGTATTATCTATAGTGGATATATGTATGGTGAACAAAAAAGTAAATTAACACCATTTAATATATATGATAATTTATATAAAAAAGATTATTCTAAATCAGATATTATTAATAAATTATTTTTTAGTGCTAGTGGTAAAAAATTACCTGATAATTTTATTGAATTAAGTAATAATTATTTTGATAAAAAGGAAAGTAATAGATTATTAGAAATTAAAGAAAGATTATTTAAAGATGTATCTATAGAAGTATATAATTATTTATTAATAGTTTATTCATATTATTGTATTTTTTCTGAAAAAAATTTAGATATAGAAGATGCTAAACAATTAGCTATTATATGTGCAGCTATAAGATATGATAAAAGAATTGGTGAATATCTTGAAAGCGTTGGTTTAACATATGATGCTATTGTAAAAAACTTTAATTTTGATTGGTCTTATTCAGAGAAAAAATTTGATGTTGAAAAATTAGAGAGTGAATTAGGAAAATATATATTTGATAGAAAACCTGAAGAAATAACAGTTCAATCAATTTTTGAAAATGCATTTGAACCTAAATTAACTAATTCAGTTAAATTAAGACAATTATTATATAATTTAGGAAAAGAACCAGAAGACTTTTTAAATATAAATGATAAACTTGAAGAATATGATCGTGTAAAAGAACAAAAACGTAAGAAAGAAAAATTACTTGAAGAATATGGTAAGTTTACAACTAATGATGCAGAAATAATGAATAGATCAGTATTAGTTATGTATGATTATTTAAAAAATAATATCAAAGATAATGAATTATTAGTTAGCGATGAAGATTATAAAGAATTTTCACTTTTAATAGTTTGTTTAATGAAAGGAAGTAATTATTGTAAGTATTTTGAACAATTTGGTATTACATTAGATTATGTTTTATCATTAGTAGGTTTAACATTTAAAGATTTAAATAATATATTAAAAAATAAGTGTAAGAATGAATTAATATTTGAATTTAAAAAATATTATAATAATTATTCATATATTAGAAATGATACATTTACTTCTATAGTGTTTGAATGTACAAATATTATTAAAAAGATAACATCATTGTTAAATAAAGATTATACAGAAGTAAGAGAAACAGTTCTTGGAAAAAAAGAAAGAAAACTATCTCCAGAAGAAGGAATAAAACTTCTTGAAAGTGAAACAATAGAACCAATTAATGAAGATAGTATTACTGCTCTTACAACATATGGTGATGAATTAGAAAAACATTCAAAATATATTGGTGATTCATTACAAACACTTATATTTAATGATTCTATTGATCAATCAATAAAAAGTGTAAATAGTATATTAGGTAAAGTAGTAACAGAAACAAAAATAGAACCTAAAAAGAGTCAAAGTTTTTGGGATAGCTTGTTTGCTTTACCACAACCTGTTAAAGTTGAACAAGAGTTTCATCCTGAAAAAATAAGTGATTTACAAGATGAAATTGAAAAACAATTAGCTGCTTTAAATAAAGAAATGGCTGATTATGAAAGTATTAAAGATTATATTGAAGTCTTTTTAATAAAGTATGAAGAGCAAGTTAAACAATTAAGAGCTAGATATGAATCTATGAAGTCAGAACAATATGATTTATCTACAAAGAGAGGTTTAATTGATCAATTAAACGCAGAATCAAGAAGAAAATTAGCTGAAACTCAATTATCTAATGCTGAAACAACTAATTTCTTAATGACACAAGAATTATTAACTGTACATAGAGCTATTTTAAATCATATTATTACTATTAATGCATTAAAAGTATCAAAAAATGTTATACTTCCAATACTTGTTAGTGAAATTGCAATTAATAAAGGAAATATATCAGAAGGAAAAGCACTAGATTTTACTAATGATTTATTTGGATTATTACAAAGTGTTATTGATAAAAATGTTGCTTTAACACATGATAATTTAGAAAAATTAAAATCTTCTTCTATGTCAATCGCATCTATTGAAGCACTAAATAGAGAAGTAAGTAATTATTTACAAGATACAACTAGAAGACAAGAATTAATTTCAGGTACAGAGAAATCTTATGTAGAACAAATAGCTGAAGAAACAGGTTTGACATTAAAGAAAGATCCTAAAAGCAAAATATAGATAATTAAAAATAAAAAATGTGGTTTATACTGCATTTTTTTGTGCTATAATGGTTTGCAAAGGAGTTAAAAATGAAGAACATAATAATTGGACAAAGTGGTGGGCCTACAGCTGTAATTAATTCAAGCATAGCTGGTATTTATAAAAGAGCAAAAGAATTAGGTGTAGAAAATGTATACGGAATGGTTTATGGAATAGAAGGATTTCTAGATGAGAATTTTGTTAATTTAGATGATTATTTAAGTAATTCTAAAAACTATGAATTATTAAAAAATACACCAAGTGCATTTTTAGGATCATGTAGATATAAATTACCTAAAATAGAAGATGATAAAAAGACATATGAAAAGATATTTGAAATATTAGATAAGTATGAAATAGATGCATTCTTTTATGCTGGTGGTAATGATTCTATGGATACTATTAAGATGCTATCTGATTATGCAAAAGAAAATAATAAAAAAACTTTATTTATTGGAGTACCAAAAACAATAGATAATGATTTACCAATAATAGATCATTGTCCTGGATATGGAAGTGCATGTAAGTATATAGCAACCTCAATAAAAGAAATAATAAGAGATAATTCATCATTTCCTCAAAGTAGACTTACAGTTTGTATTGTTGAAATAATGGGTAGACATGCTGGATGGTTAACAGCTTCTGCATCTCTTGCTAAAGGAAAAGATTGTGAAGGAGTAGATGCTATTTATTTACCTGAAGAAGTATTTGATATAGATGAGTTTTTAAAAAGAATTGAACGTCTTAGAAAAACTAAATCAAGTATAGTAATTGCTGTATCAGAAGGTATTAAAACTAGTGATGGCAAATTTGTATGTGAACTATCAAATGCAGATAGAAAAGTAGATGCATTTGGTCATAAACAATTATCTGGAACTGCTAGTACATTAGCAGCAATAGTTGCTGAAAAAACAGGTTTAAAAACTAGAGCAATAGAATTTTCAACACTTCAAAGAGCAGCTTCTCATTTAGCATCTTTAACAGATGTTAATGAAACTGAAAGAATAGGTATGAAAGCAATGGATGCTGCGAGTGCTGGACAAACAGGAGTAATGGTAATAATTGATTCTAAATCAAATATTAGTACTTATGATATTCATGAAATAGCTAATGTTGAAAAGAAAGTACCATTAGAATGGTATGATAGTAAGAAAAAACAAATGAAAAAAGAATTTATTAACTATGCTAGACCTTTAATAAAAGGACAAGTGAAAGTTAAATATAAGAATGGATTACCAGTTCATTTAGTTAGATAATTTTACATAATCAATCATTTCTAGTATAATATGAACTTGCGGAGGCAATAATATGAGTATTAAAGAAAAATATATCCAATTAAGGGAAGAAGTTAGAAACTTTTTAAAAGATCAATCTGCAGTATTAGAAAATCATGAAGTGGTAGATTCAAATATTTATAGATTACATTATATTTCTTTTGATAAAGATTCTAAAGGAGTTAGATCAACACAATATATTGGAAAACCATTTGCAATGAGATATAAAATGAGTAGAGAAGAATTGTTTGATATAGTTTCATACTTATTTGCTTTCGTAAAAAATATGACTGGAATTAGATCAACTTCATTTACAGGTACTAGATTAGTAAATGATGTTATTAAAAATTATCCACAATATGGTCTTGAAAGACTAGAAGAAGCAGATGAAGATAGAATAGTAGATTTATATGTAATAGATGGAAATGCTAAAACATTTAAAAAGACTAGATATTATGAAAGGTTTATAAATTGGTATAATCCTGATGTTAGTTTTGATAATGTATCTCAAATAATTAAAAAATATGAAAGAACTTTAACAAAATAAAACTCGATTTCTCGAGTTTTTTAAATGCTTAATTTATTAAATTCTTTAACACTTTTATTAGTTAAATATAAGTATAATAAAACATAAAAAAAGACTAATTTTTATTAGTCTTATTTTTTTATTGGTGCAAGAGATGGGAATCGAACCCACAAGGTATTACTACCGGCAGATTTTGAGTCTGCTGCGTCTACCAATTCCGCCACACTTGCATACGAAGATTATAACATATTTTTATATTGATTTTCAATTATTATGATATAATATTTTCGGAGGAAAAGTATGATTGAATTAGTTGATATTTCATATGAAATAGATAATAAAAAGATACTAGATAATGTTAGTATAAAATTTGATAGTAACTTTACTGTGATTACTGGTCCTAATGGTAGCGGTAAATCTACACTTGCTAAAATAATCATGGGTATTATTAAACCAACAAGTGGTAAGATTTTATATAATGGAGAAGATATTACTTCTTGGTCAATAGACAAAAGAGCTAGAGAAGGAATATCATTCTCATTTCAACAACCTGTTAAGTTTAAAGGATTAACAGTTCATGATTTAATTAATATTTCAGCAGGAGAAAATCTTGAAGCATGTGAAGCATGCAATGTGTTATCTCAAGTTGGATTATGTGCTAAAGAGTATATTAATCGTGAAGTCGATAATTCTTTATCAGGTGGAGAATTAAAACGTATAGAGATTGCTTCAGTATCAGTAAGAAACTCAAAAGTAACTATTTTTGATGAACCAGAAGCTGGTATAGATTTATGGAGTTTTAATAATCTTATTAAGATATTTAAAGATCTTAGAGAAAAAAATAATAGTAAAACTATTATAATATCTCATCAAGAAAGAATTATTAATATAGCAGATAAAATTATATTATTAGATTCTGGTAAAGTAAAAGAAATAAAATCTAAGGATGAACTTGGTGATGTTATTGAAACTGCTCTTTGCTGTAAAATAGGGGGTGGAAAATAATGAATGATTTAGATAAACATATTCTTAAAATAATAAATGAAGAATTAGGTAAAAAAGATAGTGCTTTTAATATTAGAAAAGATGGTAAAAGTATAGATAGAGCATCTACAGATAATATTAAGATTGATTCTAAGACTGATAAAGATGGTATAGATATTCATGTAAAAGAAGGTACTATTAACGGATATGTTCATATACCAGTTATTCTTACTAAGAGTGGATTTAGTGATAAAGTATATAATGATTTCTATATTGGAAAAAATGCTATTGTAACAATAAATGCTGGATGTGGAATACATAATGATGCTCATAAAGATAGTTCCCATAATGGTATTCATAGATTCTTTGTAGAAGATGGAGCATATGTTAAATATATAGAAAAACATTATGGAGAAGGTGATGGAGATGGTAAAAGAATACTTGATCCAGTAACTGAAATACATCTTGGAAAGAATGCTACTTTAGAAATGGATACTGCTCAAATAAAAGGAGTTAGTTCCGCTATTAGAACAACTAGTGCAGAGCTAGGTGAAGGTTCTAAATTAGTTATAAATGAAAAAATATTTACTCATGAAACACAAAGTGCTAAAACAATATTTAATGTTGAATTAAATGGAGAAAAATCCAGTGCTAAAGTAACATCAAGAAGTGTTGCTAGTGAAAACTCTCATCAAGAATTTGTATCTAATGTAATAGGTAATAATGATTGTTTTGCTCATGTAGAATGTGATGCTATTATTTCAGATAAAGCTAGTGTTACTAGTGATCCTAAAATAACAGCTAATCATATTGATGCTAGACTTGTACATGAAGCTACTATTGGTAAAATAGCAGGTGAACAATTAATTAAATTAATGACTCTTGGTTTATCTAAGAAAAAAGCAGAAGAAACAATAATAAATGGTTTCTTAAAATAATAAATGTAAACTAGTTGTATTTTATATATGATTAGTTTTTTTATTATGTTAAAATTATAAAGTAGGAGAGTGATTTATGAGAGACGTAGGTACTATCGTAAGAGGTATTAGAACACCTATCATTAAAGAGGGTGATGATCTTGCTAAGATTGTTGTAAATTCAGTTTTAAAAGCAGCTAAAAGTGAGCATTTTGAAATTGAAGATAGAGATGTAATTGCTATTACAGAAGCAGTAGTTGGTATTAGTGAAGGTAACTTTGCAACTTTAGATCAAATTGCTAAAGATATTAAAAATAAACTTCATAATGCTGAACATATTGGTCTAGTATTTCCAATACTAAGTCGTAATAGATTTGCAGTTTTATTATCAGCAATGGCAAGAAGTACTAAAAAAATCACTTTAATGAGTAGCTTCCCAGCTGATGAAGTTGGAAATGATATTCTATATAAAGATGATTTAGTTAAGTACAATGTTAATCTTGATGATTTAATTACTGAAGAAGAGTATAAAGAAAAATTTATACATTTCAAACATTTATTCACTGGAGTAAATATGTATGAAGTATATAAGGAATTAGTTGAAAAAGAAGGATGCGAATTTGAAATGATTTGGTCTAATAAAGCAACTGATATTCTTAAATATACTAAAGACATTATTTGTTGTGATATTCATAGTAGAGAAGAAACTAAAGCAAAAATATTAAAGGCTGATCCAAAAGCAAATGTTATTCTTATGAGTGATATTTTAACTCAAAGTGTAGATGGAAGTGGATATTCTCCATATGGACTTTTAGGAAGTAATAGATCAACTGAAGAAAGAGTTAAACTATTCCCAAGAACAGGAAGTGCACTTGTAAATAGAGTTCAACAATTAATGAAGAATGAAACTGGAAAAACAGTTGAAGTTATGGTTTATGGAGATGGAGCTTTTAGAGATCCAGTTGGAAAAATTTGGGAACTTGCAGACCCAGTAGTAAGCCCAGCTTATACTAAAGGTTTAGAAGGAAGTCCAAATGAAATTAAATTAAAATATTTTAGTGAAAATCAATTTAAAGATCTTCATGGTGAAGAACTTCAAAAAGCGATGAAAGAAGCTATTCGTGAAAAAGATAAAGAATTAAAAGGAACTATGGCTACTCAAGGTACTACACCAAGACGTTATACAGATTTACTTGGAAGTTTATGTGATTTAACTAGTGGTAGTGGAGATAAGGGTACACCAGTAGTTTTAATTCAAAGATATTTCACAAACTATAGTAATGATTAGGAGTAAAATTACTCCTTTTTTATTGAATTAAAAAGTTATATTTTGTATAATGTACCTGTAATAGGTGATAATATGGATAAAAAAGGTTTGACATTTATGAGTTTTGCAATTTCAGTTATTTGCTTAGGAATAGTATTAATTATATTATGGCCAAGAATAGAAAAAATAATTGATGATTCACATGAGAATATATTTACTAATAAAGTTAAAGATATTATTAAAAGTGTTGGTAAAACATATGTTAATGACCAAAGTAGAGAATATTCAAATGTATTAACAGGTACTAAACATTTAAAAGATGTATCTGATAAATATCAATATATTATTAATATGAATGGTGAAGGTCATGTTTCAGAGTTTAAAGTAACAGATGGTAAATATAGAGTTGAAGGTGAAAATATAGATGGTGTTAATGTTGATGAAATCGGTAACACATATAAAGTAATTCATGCTACTAATGGGTTCTCATTAAACTCAAAAGGTGAATTTGTAGGAGATTAGGCTTGTTAAAGTCTTTTTCTTTAGGGAGGTTAAATGAAAATCCAAAAATTTAAAAAAGTTGGTAGAAATAAATATAAAGTATTATTTGATAATGAAGAACTAACATTATATGAAGATATTATTCTTAAATATGACTTATTAATTACTAAAGAAATTAGTATAGATATGTTAGATGAAGTTATTAAAGATAATAATGATTATGAAGCATATAATTCTGCTTTAAATTATATTGAAGTAAAAATGAGAAACAAAAAAGAATTATATGATTATTTATATAAAAAAGGTTATGAAGAAGAATTAATAAATAATACTATTAATAAAATTGATAAACTCGGTTTATTAAATGATAAAGCATATATAAAAGCATATATTAATGATAAAGTTAATTTAACATTAGATGGCCCATATAAAATAAGAAAAGCTTTATTAGATTTAGATTTTAATGAAAGTGATATTAATGATTATTTAAATACATTTAGTTATAAGATATGGAAATCTAAATTAGAAAAATTAATCAATAAAAAGAAAAACTTAATGAAAACAAAAAGTTATTATATGTTTATGCAAAAAATGAAAAATGATTTATATAATATGGGTTATGAATCAGATATGATAGATGATTTATTACAAAAAGTAGATTATAAATCTGATGCTTTAGAAAAAGATTATCAAAAAGCATCTAAAAAATATAAAGATGATAATACTAAAATAATTAATTATTTACTTAGAAAAGGTTATAATTATGAAGAAATAAAAACACTTACTAATATGTAAGTGTTTTATTATTAATAATTTTCATTTAATTTGTCATAAGCTTTTTTAAGAGCACTATCATTAATATTCATTTCATTTTTTTCTCTTAAAGCTTTCATTGCTATGTATTTGTAATTTTGTGTATTCTTAGCAGTTTCTTCAGCAACTGTAGTAGTGATTGTTTCTTTTAATTCATCTGTTAATTCAGGTTTTTCATCTTGACTAGTTCTAAATAGAATATAATATCCAGTAGTATCTTCAACTGGTGTTTTACTATATTCACCATCTTTTAATGCAACTAATGCATTAATAACATTTTCACTAACATCGTCTTTATTAACTTTTCCTAAAGAACCACCATTTTTAGCAGTTAATGCATCATCAGAATATTTTTGAGCAAGAGTAGCAAAATCTTCACCATCTTTTAATTTTTTAATTACTTCTTCAGCTTCTTTTTTAGCTTTTTCAGTAGCAGATGTTTTTTCTTCATCAGTAGCACTAGTACTAGTATCTACAGAAATAAGAATTTGACTTGCTTCAATATCTCCAAAAACTTCTTTTTCATAATATTCATTGATTTCAGTTTCAGTTACATTTTCTTTAGCATATTCAGTAGCATATACACCACGTCTATAATCAAGAACTAATTGTTTTTCATATGCATCTTTACTTGTTACACCATAATAATATGTTAAATATAAATCAAGATTAACTCCCATAGATTTAGCAGCTTCTTCAGCACTTTTAACTTGTTGTTTAACATATTGTTTTTCTTCATTAGTTGAATCATATTTTTCTTCTAATAAGAATGTATCAACCATATTAGTTATTGTTTCAGCTCCATATTGATTTTTTAATTCTTCATATAAAGCATTAGTACTAATAGCATCTAAATCTTTAAATGTAACTAAATCATTTTCTCCATCTTTTAATTTTGCATTCTTACAACCACTAAGTAATAAAATACCACAAAGTGTTATCAATAATTTTTTCTTCATGTCTTCCTCCAATACTTAATATAATAGCACCCAAATCAAGAAAATACAATAAAAACACTTAGAAATAATAAAAATTGATTTGTTCTTTTTAATAAATATGTTATTATATTAATGAGGTGTTGAAGATGATAGATATTAACTTAATTAGAGAAAATAAAGATCTAGTAAAAGAAAATATTAAGAAAAAATTTCAAGATGAAAAATTACCTTTAGTAGATGAAGTCTTTAACTTGGATAAAGAATATAGAGAATGTAAACTAAAAGGCGATACTTTAAGAGGAGAAAAAAATAAATTATCTGCATCCATTGGTGAATTAATGAGAAATGGTAAAAAAGATGAAGCAGATAAAGTTAAAAAAGAAGTATCATCCATGGCTAATGAAATAGAAGAATTAAGTTCAAAAGAAGTTGAACTTGAAGCTAAAATTAAAGAAATAATGATGGTAATTCCAAATATTATAGATGAAAGTGTTCCAATTGGAAAAGATGATAGTGAAAATGTTGAAGTTGAAAGATTTGGAGATCCAGTAGTACCAAAATATGAAGTACCATATCATGCTGATATTATTTTAGGGTTAAATGGTATGGATAAAGATGCAGCGGGTAGAACTAGCGGTGAAGGTTTCTATTATTTGTTAGGTGATATTGCAAGATTACATGAGGCAATGATTGCTTATGCTAGAGATTTTATGATTGATAAAGGATTTACTTATGCAATTCCACCATTTATGATTCATAGTAATGTAGTTACTGGTGTTATGTCTTTCCCTGAAATGGAAGCTATGATGTATAAAATCGAAGGTGAAGATTTATATTTAATCGGAACTAGTGAACACTCAATGATTGGTAAATTTAAAGATCAATTACTTAATAAAAATGATTTACCAATTAGAATGACTTCTTATAGTCCTTGCTTTAGAAAAGAAGGTGGAAGCCATGGTTTAGAAGAAAGAGGTTTATATAGAGTACATCAATTTGAAAAACAAGAAATGATTGTTCTTTGTGAACCTGAAGAATCTATGAAATATTATGAAGATATGTGGAAATATACTGTTGAAGTATTTAGAAACATGGATATTCCAGTTAGACAACTTGAATGTTGTAGTGGAGATTTAGCTGATTTAAAAGTTAAATCATGTGATATAGAAGCATGGAGTCCAAGACAACAAAAGTATTTTGAAGTTGGATCTTGTTCTAACTTAGGAGATGCTCAAGCAAGACGTCTTGGCATTAGAGTTAAAGGTGAAAATGGAAATTATTTCTTACATACTCTTAATAATACAGTTCTTGCTAGCCCTCGTGGTTTAATAGCATTACTTGAAAATAATTATAATGAAGATGGTAGTGTTAATATTCCTAAAGTTTTATGGCCTTATATGGGTGGTAAAAAGAAAATTGAAAAAGTTAAATAATGCTTATTTTATAAGCATTTTTAATTTGATTTTTTATAAATAATTGATATAATTGAATTATATTAGGGTGGTATTATGGGTGAAACGATTAAGAAAATTTTTAGTAATATAGGAAAGTGTTTAAAAGCAACTCACAAAACAATAAATGTTGTTCAAAGAAAAAAATTTAATCTTAGAACAATTATTTTGTTTGATTTAATTTGGTGTAGATTAAGATATAGAATTAAATTAAAAGAATATGTTATTTATGAATTTTATAATATACCTGGTATTCTTAGAAAAACATATGTCAGTATAAAAACATATGAATCTTATAAGCGTTATTTATATAGTCCTAGTATCTTACATATTCTAAATAATAAGAAATTATTATTTGAAAGATTAAAAAAATATTTAGGTAGGGAAGTTATAGATGCTGATGATGCTAGCTTTAAAGAATTTGAAACTTTTGCATTAAAACATAAAGATTTTTTAGCAAGAAAAGCTAATAAAAGTTTCTTAACTTCACAAAAAATATATCATTTAAAAGACTTTAGAAGTCAAGCATTTATGCTTGATAAAATGAAAGCAGATAAAAATGTTATAGTTGAAGCTTTATTTAAACAAGATCCATTATTAGATAAGATATCTAATAATTTAGTAACTATTATAATTATTACTATATGTAATCCTAGTTCTAGAAGAATTAGTATAGTAAGTGCATGTATTAAGTTTAGAGAAAATGAAACTACTATTAATGGATATATTGATGTTAAGTCTTTAAGTGTTAAAGGACATTTAAGAGATAACAATAATAGAATATATCCAAAAGATGTTAATGGATATGAAATACCATCTCTTAAGAAAGCATTTGATTTGGTTAAAGTATTAGCTAGTGAATTAGATGAGATAAGAGAAATTGAATGGAGCATTTGTCTTACTGATAAAGGTGAAGCTTATTTAGTAGATGCTAATGCTAGTGAAGATTTAGTATTTGAACAAACACCTGAATATTTAAAAAATAGAGTAGGATTAAAACCATTTTATAAAAGACAATTAATTGGTTTAACAAAATATAAAAAAGAGAAGAATTAAATAATATTTTTAAAACTTTCTCTTTTTTTTATTGTTGAATGTTTTTCTAAAGAAGATGCTCTTAGTATAGCAGTTCTACCATATTTATCATTTATTTTGTCTATTAAATCATAATATTCATTTGTATTATAATTTTCTTCTTTATCAAATAATGATATTTGAGTAGCTGTTTTTTTAGTTAATCTTCCATATCCAATAGCGACTTTTCTAATAGGTAAATCCTCAATATTTTTATAATATATGTATTTAAAATTATCCAATAAATAATCTTTATTATCTGTATAATCTATTAGCGATATTGTTTCGTGAAATGATTTAGCAAATTCTTTAGAGTAAGTAATTCCTAAATAAACTAATTTAGTATTTAATTTTTTTCTTCTTAGTCGTCTATTTAACATATCATTCATTTCTTCAATTAATAATATTGCTTCTTCATAAGAATAATTTCTTACTAATACTTGACTTAAACTCATAGATTTATCATGCACTTGATTATTTAAATCTTTAATAGTTGTATTATAAATACCATTTGCTTTATTGATTATGTCATTTCCCATAACATTACCAAATCTTTTTATATAAAACTCTCTTGTATAATTATTTATATCACCAATTTTATATATTTTTAAATTATTTAGTTTTCTTTCTAATCTACTTCCAAAACCCCATACTTTAGAAATAGGTGATAGATTCCATAATTTAGTTTGCACATCTTCATAAGTCCATTTAGATATATTATTTTTATTATGTTTTGCTTCAAGATCCATTGCTATTTTAGCAAGTAATATATTTGGACCAATACCAGCTGTTGTAGTAAGACCAAGTCTATCTTTAACAGTTTTCATTATTTTTAATGCAAGATCTATATCAGACATTTTATAATATTTTAAATAGTCAGTAGCATCAATAAAAGCTTCATCAATAGAGTAAACATGAATATCTTCAGGAGAAAAAAACTCTGCATATATATTCATAACTTTTTTACTAGTTTCTTCATATAATTTCATTCTTGGTTTTGCATACATAATTTTAATATCTTTAGGAAGTTCATATATTCTACATCTTGATTTAACACCTAAGTTTCTTAAATAGGGTGCAACAGCAAGAGTAATAGCACCTTGCCCTCTAGTATAATCTGATACTACTAAAGGAGTTTTATATGGATCTAGATGTCTATTAACGCATTCAGCAGAGGCAAAAAAACTCTTTAAATCAATACTTATAATAGTTCTTTCTTTCATACGAACACCCTTTCGCTATTAATTTATCACTATTTAAAAAATATAACAAGCGAACATTTATAAAATTGTCATTTTTTTTATTTTATGATATTATAAGTATATGATAGGAAAGTGCATATGAAGGGTAGTATTAAATATATATTATTGATTATTGTATTTATTGTATTTGTATGTAGTATTACTATAACTAATTTGTTTATTAAATATGATGAAACAGGTTCTTTTGATTTGAAAAAAGAATATTATGAAATAAGATTTAATGATACAAGAATTAATTATGATGTGGATGCTAAAATAAAAATAAATAATGATAGTAATAGTTTGCATTTTGAACTATCTGATTTAAATGATTATATCGAAGAAAAAACGTTTTATGTTTATGTAACAAATTTAGGTAATCAAGATGCTTACGTCACTAATATGTATTTATCTAATATAGATACTAATGAAGATGCTGATAAAGTAGATGTTTATACAAGTATAAATAATGGAGATAAAATACTTGGTGGTGAACAAAAGAAATTGGTTATAAAGATTAAATATAATTCTAAAGAATCTAAAGATAAAAAGTATTATAATTTTAATATTAATTATGATTATGATAAAGTAAGTCTTTGATTATTATAATGAAGTTTGATATAATTAAATATGATTGATAAGGAGGATATATGAAAGAAATAATATCAAGTTTAGATATTGGTTCATCTACTGTTAAATTAGTAGTTGGTGAAATGTATAAAGATGAATTGAATGTTCTTTCTGCCTCTGAAGTTAAATCAAAAGGAATTAAAAGAGGAATAATAGTTAGTCCTGAAGAAGCTTTAATTTCAATAAAAGAAGCTTTTAATAGAGCTGAAGATATGCTTGGTATTAAGATTAATAAAGTTATATTAACAGTTCCATCTTATTATGCTGAATATTTAGTAGTAGATGGTGAAGTTGAAGTTAAAAGTGAAGATGGAGTTATTAGTAGTAAAGATGTAATATCAGTATTACAATCTTGTGTATATAACAAAGTACCAAGTAATAAAGAATTTGTATCAATAACACCAATTGAGTTTAAATTAGATAATGATAAAAAAACTGTTAATCCTAAAGGATCAAAAAGTAAAATATTAGGTTGTAAAGCAGTACTTAGTTTATCACCTAAAAAGAATATATATTCAGCAATATCTTTACTTGAAAACATAGGAATTGAAGTAGTTGATATTAATTATGGTAGTGTTGCTGATTATTATGAATTTAGAAATAAAGAGATAGATAAAAAGAATAGTGCAGTTATAAATATAGGAGATGAAAAAACTGAAGTTTCTATATTTAAAAAAGGTATTTTAGTAGAATCAGAAGTAATAGATATTGGTGGAAAAAATATAGATAGAGATATATGTTATATTTATGATATTAGTAGGAAAGATGCCAAGAATTTAAAGGAAAAATTTGCACTTGCAACTAAGAGAAATGCTAGCACTTCCTGGAGTGAGGACGTGTTGACAAACAAAGAAGAAAATATTAAAATAAATCAATATGAAATTAGTGAGATAATAGGTTCTAGAATAAGAGAGATTCTAGATTTATCTAAAAAGCAAATTAATATCTTAACAAAATTAGAAATAAGTAATATAATAATTACAGGAGGAACTACTGAATTAAATGATTTTAATTTAGTAGCTGAAGAAGTTTTTGGAAGAGAATTACCTATATTTAAAGCAAAAGAAATAGGTTGTAGACATAACAAATATTCAAGTGCTTTAGGACTTATAAAATATTATCATAGTAAGTTATCTTTTAGAGATAAGATTGCTTATACAGTAGATGAAGAAGCACAAGATGAACTTATTAACAATAAAAAATCTAATAATAGTAGTATACTAGGAAAAATATATGGCTATTTTTTCAATAATTAAGGAGAAAGTGTATGGATAATAAATTAGAAATGGATCAAATTGCTGATATCAAAGTTATCGGACTTGGTGGCGGTGGATGTAATGCAGTTAACAGAATGATTGATTCTGGTTTACGTGGCGTAGATTTCATAGTTGCTAATACAGACCAACAAGTTTTAAACGTTAGTCATGCCGAAACTAAGATTCAACTTGGTAAGACTATTACTAAGGGACGTGGAGCAGGTACAAGACCAGAAGTTGGTAGAGAAGCTGCTTTAGAAGCAAAAGAAGAAATTGAAGATGCATTAAGAGGCGCTGATATGGTTTTCATAACATGCGGTCTTGGTGGTGGTACTGGTACAGGTGCTGCTCCAGTTGTAGCTGAAATAGCTCAAGGACTTGGATGTTTAACAGTAGCAATTGTTACAAAACCATTTAAGTTTGAAGGAAAGAAAAGAATGGATTATGCACTAGTTGGTCTAGATGAACTTAGAAAACATGTAGATACAATAGTTGTAATTCCAAATGATAGATTAAGAGATTTAATTGATAGATCTACACCACTTAATGCAGCATTCCAAGAAGTTGATAATGTACTAAGATTAGGAGTTCAATCAATTAGTGATTTAATTAGTGTTCCTGGTCTTGTTAACTTAGACTTTGCAGATGTTAGAACAATAATGGAAGATAGAGGAGATGCTCTAATTGGTATTGGAGTTGGATTTGGTGATAATAGAGCAGTAGAAGCTGCTAAACAAGCTGTTAACAGTCCACTTCTTGAAACAACTATTAATGGAGCAACAGATTGTATTGTTAATATAACTGGTGGAAACTCTATGACATTATTTGAAGCAGAAGATGCTGTTGAAGTTGTAAGAGCTGTAGCTAATACAGATGTTAACATTATCTTCGGTGCTGTTATTAACGAGGCATTAACAGATGAAATAGTAGTAACAGTAATCGCAACAGGATTTGAAGATTCAACTGAACCTCTATATAGATCAATCGAAGGAGAGAAGAAAGTATCAACTCCTACATTAGATGATCCTACAGAAGAAGATGATGATGAAGAACTTGAGATGCCAGCTTTCTTAAGAAATAGAGATTATTAATAAATATAAAAACACTTTTAAAAAGTGTTTTTTATATGTATAATTACAATAGAGGTATTTGTATATGAAAAATATTGATATTTTAAAATAATAGTGATAAAATACATATATCTTTTGGAAAGAAATAGTAGTGATAAAATATTTGTTTTTAGGGAGCTAGTATAAAGTGAAAATCTAGTAAATAAATAATCATGAATTCACCTTTCGTTAAGAAGAACGTATATCTGCGTTAAAGATTAGAGATGATTAAAGTCATAAATTAAGGTGGTACCACGATAGAGTTCGTCCTTAAGTTATGGCTTTTTATTTTATAGGAGGAAAAAATGATAGAGAAATTAAAAGAAATTAAAAATGAAGCTCTAGAAGAAATTAAGGGGTGTACTGATGAAGCATCTGTTAATAATACAAAGAGTAAGTATTTAGGTAAGAAAAGTGCTTTTTCAGAAGTAATGTCTAATATGAGTAGTTTATCACCTGAAGAAAAGAAAGAAATTGGTATGGTTTCTAACAAAGTTAGAGAAGATATACAAACAGCTTTAGATGAAAAATTAAAAAGTATTAAACTTGAAGAATTAAATAAGAGACTTGAAAATGATAAAATTGATATTACTCTTCCAAGTAATAAGAAAATACCTGGTACTAAGCATCCATTAACAATGGTTAGAGAAGAAATAGAAGATTTATTTATTTCTATGGGATATGATGTTGTAGATGGACCTGAAGTTGATAGTGATGAAAATTGTTTTGAAAAACTAAACTTACCAAAATCACATCCAGCTAGGGATGCTCAAGATAGTTTTTATATTACTGATGATATGTTACTTAGACCACATACTAGTTCAATGCAAGTTAGATATATGACTAGTATGGAAGAAAAACATCCATTTAAGATGATTTGTCCAGGTAAAACATATAGAAGAGATGATGATGATGCAACTCACTCACATCAATTTAGTCAAGTTGAAGGACTTGTTGTTGGAGAAAATATATCTCTATCAGATTTAAAAGGTACTCTTGAAACATTTGCTAAAAGAATGTTTGGTAGAGATAGAGAAATAAGATTTAGAGCTAGTTATTTCCCATTTACTGAACCATCATATGAAGTAGATGTATCTTGCTTTAATTGTGGTATGAAAGGCTGCAATATTTGTAAGGGTACTGGATGGATTGAAATATTAGGTTGTGGAATGGTTCATCCAAATGTATTAGAATTTTGTGGATTTGATCATACTAAATACCAAGGATTTGCATTTGGTGTAGGTATTGAAAGAGTAGCATCTCTAAAATATGGTGTTACTAATATGAGAGATTATTTTACAAATGATTATAGATTCTTACATAATTTTAATAGAAAGGAGATGTAATAATGAGATTAAGTAAAAAGTTTATTAGTGAATATACTTCACTTGAAAATATTGATTTTCATGAATATGCAGATAAAATGTTAAAACTTGGAAATGAATATGAAAGCATTACTAAATTAGTTAAAGCAACAAAATTAATTACTGGTGAAGTAATATCTTGTGAAAAACATCCTGAAAGTGATCATTTAAATGTATGTAAGGTTGATATTGGAAGTGAAGTTTTAAATATTATTTGTGGTGCTCCTAATGTACGTGAAGGATTAAAAGTAATAGTTGCTTTAGATGGAGCAGAACTTCCAGGTGGAACAATTAAGAAAACAGTTATTTTAGGATATGAATCTAATGGAATGATTTGTTCATTAGCAGAATTAGGTTTAGAAAATAAATATTTAAGTCCTGAAGATATAAATGGTATTCATGAACTTCCAGAAGAAGCTATTGTTGGAGATGATCCAATTAAATTCTTAGAACTTGATGATGAAGTTATTGATTTTGAATTAACTGCTAATAGAGCAGATGAACTTAGTATGTTAGGACTTGCATATGAAAGTGCTATTATTACTGGAGAAGAAGTTAAATTACCTGATTTAACATATAAAGAAATAAAAGATAATATTAATGATAAATTATCATTAAAAGTAGATACACCAAATGTATATACATTCTTATTAAAAAGAGTTAATGATATTAAAATAGAACCAAGCCCACTATATATTAAAAATAGATTAATGGCTTGTGGTATTAGAAGTATTAATAATGTAGTTGATATTTCTAACTATGTAATGTTAGAAACAGGACAACCATTACACTTTTATGATGCTGATAAATTAGGAACTAAAATTGGTGTAAGAGAAGCTGAAAATGGTGAGGTATTAAAAACACTTGATGGTCAAGAAAGAGTATTATCAGAAGAAGATATAGTTATTACTAATGGAAAAGATGCTATTGGATTAGCAGGAGTTATGGGTGGATATGATACTGAAATAGATGAAAATACTAAAAATGTAGTTATTGAATGCGCTATATTTAATCCTGCTTCTATTAGAAAAACTAGTAAAAATATTCTTAGAAGTGAAGCTAGTATTAGATTTGAAAAAGGTCTTGATGTAAATAGATGTTATATGGCTATTGAAAGAGCATGTAATATGTTAGAAGACCTAGCAGGTGGAAAAGTATTATCTGGTATGATAGATTATAATACTTTATCTAGAGAAGACAAAGAAATTAAAATCAGTTTAGATAAAATTAATAGTGTTTTAGGATATAATTTAGTATCTGAAGATGTTAAAGGAGTATTTAATAAACTTGGATTCAAGATTAAAGAAACTAAAGGATTATTTACTGTAACAGTTCCAACAAGAAGAATAGATATTTCTATTCCTGAAGATTTAATTGAAGAAGTATCTCGTGTATATGGAGTAGATAATATTGAAAGTACATTACCAATGTTTGAAAGTAAATTTGGTAGATTTGATAAAAAACAAAGAGTTATTAGAGATAAGATGATTAGTGAAGGACTATCTGAAGTTATTACTTATTCTTTAATAAATGAAAAAGATATATTTAAATTTACTCAAGATGAGTTTGGTCTTATTAAAGTAAAAGATCCACTAACTGAAGAAAGAAGTGTTCTTCGTCATAGTATTATTTCATCTTTAATAGATGTTTATAATTATAATGAAGCTAGAAATATGAAAGATATATCTATATTTGAAATATCTAAATGTTTTAGTTCTATAAATGGAGAATATGTTGAAGAAAATAAACTTGCTGCTTTAGTAACAGGTAATTATACTAGTGGATTAAATCCATTAAAACATGATTTCTATTCTATAAAAGGTATTATTGAAAACTTACTTGATTATTTAGGATATGAAAATAGATATTCATTTGTAGTAAAAGATTTACCTGAAGAAATGCATCCAACTAAGAGTGCATATATAAATGTTTCTGGAAAAACTGTTGGTTTATTTGGACAAGTTCATCCTAATATTAATAAGAATGAAATATATGTTATGGAAATTAATTTAGATGCTTTATTTGAAAATAAAACAGGTAAAATTAGATATAAAGAAATATGCAAATATCCTGGAATATCTAAAGATGTAGCATTTGTATTACCAAAAGAAGTTAGTAATGAAGCTGTTATTTCTTCAATAAAACAAGCTGGTGGTAAACTATTAAAAGAAATCAAATTATTTGATTATTATGAAGGAGATAAAATTGAAAGCAATAAGAAGTCTTTAGCATATAATCTATATTTTGAAAATAATGAAAAAACACTTAGTGATGAAGAAGTATTACCACTATTTAATAAAGTAATTGAAATGGTTGTTAAAAAACATAATGCAATATTAAGAGACAAATAGTCTCTTTTTATTTTATTGAAAAAAGCAGTGTTTTATGATAAATTATTAATAGAGGTAGATAGATATGGAATTAATGGCGCCAGATGCGTATAAGAAAAAATTCGCTGATGCAGATATAAATGTAATAATAGAAGAAAGAAAAAGAATAGATACTATTCTTGCTGAGATGGAAGCTAAAGATACTTTTGGTACTTCAACAAATGTATTACAAAAGAATGCTGAAGCTTTATCTTTTGAAAACCAATTGGCTCAAAAAGAAGAAGTTGGTAGAACTGAAATAAATGAAGAAGATATGGTTAAAGTAACTAGTTCAGGTGAAAATAGTGAACGTAGTATTTATATGACATATCAAAGAATTCTAAATGAATTAATTAAACAAAAAAATGAGTTTATGAATGATATAGAATTCAAACAAAGATTAAGAAATATGAATGCTGATGAATTAATGATTGAAAGAAATAAATTAGTTGCTGATATTAATGCATATTATAAAGAAATAAATGCAATGAGAACAAAGAGTATGCTTTTATCTCTTCCTTTTACTAAATGGTTAGTTAAAGATAAAAATGTTAATGAAAATAAAGATAATTTAGAAGTAGTTATGAAAAAAGAAGAATATGTTAAATATATAGAAGAGTTACAAGCAGATCCTAAGCATTTTGAAGATGTTGCTGAAAAACAATTTAATGAACAACAAGCTGCTGCTTCAGAACCAGTTCAAAATAATGAACAAAATGTTCAACAATAATTGATTTTAACTATAGTTTTATTTATAATATTTTTTGTAAGTGAGGTGTTTTTATGATAGATGAAGTAGAAATTAAAAATAAGATGGAGAAAGTAATAGATACTTTAGAAAGTAGATATACAACAATAAGAGCAGGAAGAGCAAATCCTAATATTTTACATGGTGTAATGGTAGATTATTATGGAACACCAACTCCAATACAAAGTTTAGCTACTATATCTATTCCAGAAGCAAGAGTATTAGCTATTAAACCATTTGATAAATCATCATTAAAGAATATTGAAAAAGCTTTATACGAAGCAAATATTGGTATAGCACCTACTAATAACGGAGAAGTTATTATGCTTACAATACCAGAACTTACTGGTGAAACAAGACGTGAATATGTTAAACAAGCTAGTACTATGGCTGAGGAAGCAAGAATAGCTCTTAGAAATATTAGACAAGATGAAAATAATAAAATTAAAAAAGATGAAGAGCTAAGAGAAGATGAAAGAGATATGTGCTTAGAAATAGTACAAGAATTAATTGATAAATATAATAAAATTGTTGATGAAAAATTCAAAGAAAAAGAAAATGAACTTACTAGTATATAGTAAGTTTTATTTTTTATGTAAAAATAATATTAAAAAGAAAAATATTATGTTATAATTTTATTAGTATTTAGGAGGCAATATGAAACTAACTAGAACTGAAGCAAGAGAAAAAATAATGATAATTTTATATCAAATAGATTTTTATATTAAAGAAAAAATGGATTTTAATATTGATGATGTTATCAAAGAAAACATGGAAATTGATAATACATATGTAGATGAAATTGTTCATGGCGTATGTGATAATATGGAATCTATTGATAAAACAATTACTAAATATTTAGATGGTTGGGATCTTGATAGACTTGGTAAAACTGATAGAGCTATTTTAAGATTAGGAACTTATGAAATATTGTTTTATGATACTCCGAAAATAGTTGCAATTAATGAAGCAGTTGAATTATCTAAAAAATATAGTGATGATAAAGTAGTTAAATTAGTTAATGCTGTTTTAGATAAAATTAGAGATAATGAGGCAGTAGATGAACAATAAAGAGTATATAACAATTAGTGATATAAATAAGATCATTAAGTATACTATTGAAGGAAATGAAGAATTAAGAGATGTTTATATTAAGGGTGAAATAAGTAATATTAAATACCATAGTAGAGGACATCTTTATTTTTCTTTAAAGGACGAATCTAGTAAAATTAATGCTGTTATGTTTAGCTATGAAAAAGCAGGTCTTAATTTTGAACCTAAAGATGGTGATTCTGTTTTGGTTCATGGTAGAATTAGTGTTTATGAAGCAAGTGGTAGTTATCAAATATATGTTGATAATATGGAAATGGATGGTATTGGTAACTTATATATTTTATTTGAAAAATTAAAAAAGAAACTTGTTGAAGAAGGATTATTTAATCCTGAACATAAGAAAAAGATTAGAAGAGTACCTAGAAAAATAGCAGTTATTACAGCACCTACAGGTGCAGCTATTAGAGATATTATTTCTACAATTAATAAAAGATTTCCAATGACAGAAATATATGTATTTCCAACATTGGTTCAAGGAGAATCAGCAGCTCCTAATATTGTAAAAGCAATAGAACAAGCTAATGAATTTGATGATATAGATACAATTATTTTAGGACGTGGTGGAGGTTCTATAGAAGATTTATGGGCATTTAATGAAGAAATAGTTGCAAGAGCAATTTATAAAAGTAGAATACCTATAATAAGTGGTGTTGGACATGAAATAGATTTTACTATTAGTGACTTTGTGGCAGATTTAAGAGCACCAACTCCAACAGGAGCAGCAATGCTTGCAGTACCTGATATAAACGAAGTACAAATATATTTTAAAAATGCTTTAGAGAGAAGTAATAATGCAATTTTAAATCTATTAAATAGTTATACACAATTAATATTTAAATATAAAACAAATTATATATTAAATAATCCAAAAGCTCTATATGAAATGAAAGAACAAAAATTAGATAATTTATTTGATAGAGTTAATAATGCAATTTTAAATAAACTTGATAAATCTAATCATGTACTTGATAAATTTAAGAGTAATTATATTATTAATAATCCTAATGTATTATTAGAAGGATATAAAACTAAAATAGAACATTTAAAAGTAAAAGCTGAATTATTAAATCCACAGAATATTCTTGATAAAGGTTATTCAATAGTATATAAGGATGATAAGATAATTAAAGATTCTAGTAAATTAAAAGAAAATGATGAAATAAAAGTAGTAGTTAGAAAAGGAAAGATTACTGCTAGTGTAAAAGGAGTGGAATAATATGGCAGAAAAAAAAGAACAATCATTTGAAGAAGCTGTTAAAGATTTAGAAAAAATAGTAGGAGAACTTGAAAGTGGAAATCTTGATTTAGATAAATCAATTACTAAATATACTGAAGCAATGAAACTAATTGAATTGTGTGAGAAAAAGTTAAACTCTGCTACTAAAACAATTAATAAATTGGTTGAAGCTAATGGAAAAATTAGTGATTTCGAAGTAAAGGAATAATCAAAAAGTTGTCATAAATATGTAAAATATATTTACTTAATTTTTGAAAAATGTTATATTTAATATAGAAGTTAAAAAGGTAAAGGAGGACGTTATGTCAAATGTATTTTTAGCAGACCCTAACATACTAGATGCTGAGGGTAAAAAAATGGTTGAATCAGCAGCAGATTTTCGTAGAAATACTGAAAAAATCTACAATAATATAGCTGAAATGACTGAGAGATCATATATTTCTGATGGCGCAAGAGCTATCGCAGCAGATATTTTAACTTACAAAGATGAGTTAGAAAATATGGCAAAAGTTATCGAGGATTACGGAAATTTTTGTACTAGTTCAGGTGCAACAGTAGTACGTAACGAACAAAATATAGCTGATACTTATAAAGTAAATGCTAATTAGTAGGTAAGAGGAGGAGTTAATAATGGCTGATAATAATAGTACATATTTATCATATCCACAAACTAAAGCTCATGCTGAAGAAATCGTTGCTTGCAAAGATGCAATGAATGGAATTTTCGGTGATTTCGGTGCTGAAATGGCAAGAGTAGGTGGAGAAGATGCATTTGTAGGAGATGCAAGTGAATCTTTAAAACAAAGATATGATGGATTAAAACAAAAATTTGATGATTATTGTGCTTTAGTACAACAATTTGCTGATAATATAACAGGAGCTTCAGAAGAAACTGCTTATATGGAAAGACAAATGGCTGCTCAAGCAGAACAATTACAAAACTAATTTTAGAAAAAATATTAAGAAGTATGAAAATACTTCTTTTTATATTGAAAAAAATGTGATACAATTATATTAATAATGGAAAGATATAAGAGGTGCACTAGTGGAAGACGAAGAAAAAAAGGTGGCTGACAATAGGATTTATCTGAACAAACAAAAGATAAATAGTATTGATATTAGAATAGACAATAATAAAGAAAAGATGAAAACCTTAAACACATTAGAAGATGGGTTTGTTTCATTGTCTAAAAGTGTAGAAAAATGTGTTGAATTATTAGGTGCATCTATGAAAGGTAATCGAATAGAAAGAAAATTAGCAGATATTAGTGATAGTAACAAAATATATTTAAAAAATGTTATGAGTAATATTGATGATCAAAGATTAGATGCTAAAGAAGAATTAAAAGATTTATATAATCAAAGAGATGCTGCTGAAAGAGAACAAAAAGCATTATATAGAGAACAAGAAATGAAAGAACATGAATATAATGAAAATATAGCAGTAGAAAGAAATACTGAGGTAGAAACAGAAGTTAAAACAGAAATGTTATATTAATATATTAAAAGAAGAAGAGGGAGTTTATTAGATGCAAATAGTTGTTATTAAACATGACAAACTATATAAATATCCATTTCCAAGTGAGAATGTAGATTCATATTGGATTAAGGATACTGACGAAGGTGGAAACGAGAGGGAACTAATTTCAATTGAGAAAATAGAAGACTCTTGGTTTTTGTTGTCTAATAGTACTTGTTATCTTGAAATAGCAGGAGCTAAAGTTGAAAAGTTATCTTTATCATTAAATAGCTTCTATCCATTGAAGATTAGAGATAATAATGATAATTATTCTTCTGTATTATTATATATTTATAAAGAAAATGATGAATCTTATAGAACATATAAAGTCGTAAAACAAGGTGAATATACAATAGGTAAAAGCCCTGCATCTAATATTATTTTAAACAACGAATATATTAATGAAAATCATGCTGTTATTAAACGTGATGAACAAGGTTTTTCAGTAAAAGCAATTGATACAAAAAATGGTATTTATGTTAATGATTCTAGAACATTAGAAAGAAGACTTGAAAATGGAGATATAATCTTTATATTTGGATATACATTCATAGTTATTAATGATAGTATTATGATTAATAATTATAATAATAGAATGAGAATTAATTCTGATATGTTAGCAGAAAGTGTTTTACCAACATATTCACAAGATCCAAAGCCTACTGATGAAGATGATAGTGCTACATTATATGTAGAAAATGATTATTATTCTAGACAACCTAGATTTACTACTTCTGTAACAGAAGAAACTATGAAAATAGATAGTCCTCCTGGAAAGACAGAACCTGATGAAACACCATTATTTATGACATTAGGTCCTATGCTTACAATGACTATGTCTTCTGCAGTTAGTGTGTCAACATCAGTTATGAATTTAATGAATGGTAATTCTACTATAGATAAAGCTTGGCCTGCATTATTAATAGCTGTTGCTATGATAGCATCAGTTGTATTATGGCCATCATTATCAAGAAATTATCAAAAGAAAAAGCAACAAAAGAATGAAGCAGAAAGACAAAGAAAATATAGTGATTATTTAGCTGAAAAGAGAAATAAAATAGCTACTATTAAACATAATCAACATCAAATATTACTTGAGAATTTCCCAGAACCAAGATATTTAAAAAATATTATTTTAAATAAAACAAGAACTTTATGGCAAAGGAAAATTGATAGTGAAGACTTCTTAGAAGTAAGAGTTGGTTTAGGAACTATTCCACTAAAGCTTAACTTATCATATGCAGTTGAAGATTTTACAATGAGAGAAGATAATTTAAAAGATGCTCTTACTAATGTAACAGAAACTGCTAAAGAAATACCAAATGCACCAGTTACTATTAATTTAGCTCAAAAGAATAAATTAGTTATGATTGGTGAAACTCAATATAGAGAAGTAATGATTAAAAATATCATGCTTCAATTAGCAACATATCATTCTTATGACGATTTAAAACTAGTATATATGATTAGTGATAATACAAGTGATATGTGGGAAACATTTAAAATGTTACCTCATACATGGAGTGATGCTAGAGATATAAGATTCTTTGCTAATAATTATGATGATATGTCTAAGATTTCATATTATTTAGAACAAGTATATATGGCTAGACATAATGCTAATGAAGATGGTGGAATTAATTATAAAAGTGTTAAACCATATTACTTAATTATTGTTGATAATATTAAGAAAAATAAAAATGTAGAAATTATTAATAAAGTATTAAAAGAACCAGGTAATTTAGGATTTGGATTAATAATACTAAATGATGGAATATCTAATTTACCAAATGAATGTAATAATTTCTTAACAGCAGATGCTAAAACATGTGCTATTGTATCAAATGATTTAAATAAAGATAACCAAGTTTCATTTGTAATGGATAAGTTTGAAGATATAAATTTACCATTATTATGTGAAAAATTATCTAATATTCCAATTAAATCAGATTTAGTATTTGAAAATTTCTCTAAATCAATTGGTTTCTTAGAAATGTGCAAAGTTGGTAAAATAGAGCAATTAAATGTTCTTGATAGATGGGTTAAATCAGATCCTGTTAATAGTTTAAGTGTTCCAATTGGAATTCGTGGTGATGGAGAATTATTTACTCTAGACTTACATGAAAAGTTCCATGGACCACATGGCTTAATAGCAGGTATGACTGGTTCAGGTAAATCTGAATTTATTATCACATTCATACTATCAATGTGTTTAAACTTTAGTCCAGAAGAAGTATCATTTGTACTTATTGACTACAAAGGTGGTGGACTTACAGGTGCATTTGAAAATAAATTAACTGGAGTTAAATTACCACATTTAGCTGGAACAATCACAAACTTAGATAAAGCTGAAATTAATAGAGCACTTGCTAGTATTCAATCTGAGTTAAAGAGAAGACAAGAATTATTTAATCAAGCAAAAATTAAATTAAATGAAAGTACACTAGATATATATAAATATCAACAAATGTATAGAGATGGTAAGATTGATGAGCCTGTATCTCACTTATTCATTATTTCAGATGAGTTTGCTGAGTTAAAATCTCAACAATCATCATTTATGCAAGAGTTAATTAGTACTGCTCGTATTGGACGTTCTTTAGGAGTTCACTTAATTCTAGCAACACAAAAACCAAGTGGTATTGTAGATGATCAAATTTGGTCAAACTCTAAATTTAAAGTTTGTTTAAAAGTTCAAGAAAGAGCTGACTCTATGGATGTTATTAAATGTCCAGATGCAGTTACATTAAAGAACCCAGGACGTTTCTATTTACAAGTAGGTTATAATGATTATTTCGCAATGGGACAAGCTGCTTATGCAGGAACTAAATATATTCCTAAAGATAAAATAGCTAAAACTGTTGATAGAAATGTATCATTTATAAATAATATTGGTGATACATATAGAAATATAGAAACTGTTGAAAGAGTAGAAGGAATAAGTTTAGGAGAAGAACTTCCAAATATTTTAAAATATATTTGTGATGCTGCTGCTTCTAAAAACTTAGTTGCCAAGAAATTATGGTTAGATAAAATACCTGCTGAGATATTTGTAACTAACTTAATTAGAAAATATTCATTTATGCCTAAATTATGGGATTTAACAGCAGTAGTTGGTGAATATGATGACCCTAATAATCAAAGACAAGGATTACTTACAGTTAACTTTGGTGATACAGGTAATACACTTGTATATGGTGCTATTGGAAAAGAAATAATGCTATCAGCTATTGTATATAGTTTAATTATTAATCACTCTTCAGATGAAGTTAACATTTATATACTAGACTTTGGTAATGAAATGTTTGGATCATTTTTAGAGGCTCCTCAAGTAGGAGATGTAATCTTTGTAAATGAAGATGAAAAAGTAGTTAACTTATTTGCAACAATTGCTAAAGAATTAGAAAGAAGAAAAAAATTATTCTCTGAATATAATGGTAATTATAGTATTTATATTAAGAATAGTGGTAAAACTCTTCCAAGAATCATTGTTATGATTAGTAACTATGAAATGTTATCTGAAACATATGAAGATTTTGTTGGAATTATTTCTTCACTTACTCGTGAATGTGAAAAGTATGGTATTTATTTCGTAATAAGTGCTACTGGAGCAAATGGAGTAAGAGGAAAAACAACACAAAACTTCAGCAATACATTCTGCTTACAATTTAATGATGATGGAGATTATTCAAGTGTTCTAGGACCAGTACATGGATTAATACCTAGTGCTATTGATGGTAGAGGTTTAGTAAAACTTGATGGACAAATATTTGAATTCCAAACTGCTTATCCATATAAGTGGGATGAAATTAATGTATTTATTAAGAATATTTGTAAGCAATTAAGTGAAAAAGTTAAGAGACGTGCTGAAACAATCGCAGTTCTTCCAAATCATGTACGTATGGAAGATATATCTAATAAAATTACTGATCTTAAAAATACTCCAATTGGTATTTATAAGAGTACACTTGAAGTTAGTACATTTAACTTCCAAAAGAATCCAATTTCACTTATATCTTGTCAAGATATATCTGTACTTGATAGATTTATTCCATCACTTGCTAAAGTTATACAAAATATGTATAACGTAGATTTATATTTTGCAGATCCAGGTGAAACAGTAAAAGATATAGCGTCATTTAATCATTATTACAGTACAAATGCTAATGAAATTATACCTTTAATTGAAAATATGAAAGCTGATGCAACTAAGACTAGTGTAATATTAGTTCTTGGTATAGAAGCATTTATGAATTTATTCCCTAAGGAAGATTTAAAGAGTATAAAAGATACATTAGCAGACTTAAAGAATGTACCTAATGTTAGAATGATAATTGCTGATGCAGTTCCTAAGATTAAGATGTATGAATTTGAAGAATTCTATAGAAACTGTGTACAACCAATTAATGCTATATGGGTTGGTTCTGGAATTACAGATCAATTTACTATTAAATCATCAACATATAATAAACAAACAAGAAGTCAAATACCAGTTGACTTTGGATATAACGTAGATAGAGGTAATGCTAGATTTATCAAAGTATTAGACTTCTATACTAGAGAGTAGGAGGGTTATATGGATTTTAGAGTATATGTAATTGTAGAATTACCAATTTTGGATAAAAAATATGAATTATTAGTTCCAATAGATAGAAGAATACATGATTTAATTACTGTTCTTAAAAAAGCTATACCTGAACTAACTAGTGATTTTTATGAAAGAAGAGAACCAGTTTTAATTTGTAAAACAACAGGGGACTTATATGATATGAATGCAGTAATTAAAAATACTAATATTAAAAACGGAACTAGAGTAATATTAATATAAAAAACACTTTTGAAAAAAGTGTTTTTTTTATTTAGAAAATATAATATAATTATAATAGGTGAAAATATGAAAAAAGTGGTCTATTCAATTTTAATTACATTATTATTTATACCAGTATTGGTTTGTGCTAATACTTTTAATAATGCAGAAAAATTAACAAAAAAGTATATTAAAAACTTTTTATATCCAGAAAGATATATGAAAGTTGATAGTGGAGATTTTATTTCTCGTGAAGAAGTAGAAAAAACCATGGTAAGAAAAGATAGTGATAATAGATTACTAACTGTATCATCATATATGTATGATGGAACAAAATTCTGGGCAAAAAATAAATATGTTATATCTGAAAAAATAGAACAAAGACCACAAAATGAAAATTATAAAACTAAAATAACACAAATAGTAAACCACGATACAAAAGTTAAAGGAACAGGAAAGTTTACTGACCCATGGATATTTGTAGATGCATTTAAAGTAACAGTAAAAGTTGGTACTGGTGAAGGAACAGTAGATAGCGTAGAATCTGTTACTAAAAATGTAGATGCTTTTGGAAAAGTTTCATTTGTATTGGAACCTAAACAAGGTTATAAATATTTAAATAATACTTGTGGAGTATCAGTAACTGGTTCAACATTAGAAATAACAAATGTAGAAAAAGATATAGAATGTGAAGTTAATTTTGATGGTTCAAGATATTCAAACACTTTAGAAAGACCATATAAAGTAGTGCATTTAGATATATCAAATAATGATGTAACATACTGGTTTGATCCAGCTGTACCAAATTCATTCTCAGCAAGATATTTGCTTGGATATTATACAGATGGTAATTTAAAAACAAGAGTTGGAAAGTTAACAAATGTTCCTTATAGAAAAGGATGGAAATTTAATGGATATTATGTAAATGAAAAATCTCCATCACAACAAATAGTTAATAGTAAAGGATTCTTTGAAACAACATATAGTTTATTAAAAGATAATGAAAATACAGAAACTATATTATTTGATGTAGAACCTTTAAAATTCAAAATAACTTTCTTAAAACAAGATGGAGAAGGTGGAACAAGTGAAGTTGTAGATTGGCCATATGAACATGATATGCCAACAATATCACGACCAACTAGAGTAGCATATACTTTTGAAGGATATTACACTGGACCAAATGGTACTGGAGATAGATATTATAATGCTGATGGAACAGAATCAAGAATATTTAATCCAGATACACCAGGAAATTTAATACTATATGCAAACTGGAAAATTTGTCCTGTAGGAAGTTATTGCCCAGGTGATAATGTAGCATATGGATGTCCAAATGGATATACAACAGCAACAACAGGTTCAGTAAGATGTACACAATGTAGATTCTGGGATGCATGTAATTGGACTTCTCAAGACTGTGTGTATGGATGTGACACACGTTATGGTTCTTATCAAAGCTGTACGAGAAAATGTTGTGATAGACATGGTTCTCATATATGTGATGAATATGACTGCGGTAGTAGTTGTTCAACAGTATATTATTCATATTTATGTAATTGTAGTAGCTGTCACCATAGAGTTACAACATGTCATGGAGAATGGGTATATATTACAAATGAAAATGTATGTACAGGTGGAGGAAGTACTGAATATGCAGTTAATTTAGATAAAAAAGGTGGAACTGGTGGAACAGATTCATATGTATTAAAATACTATGGAAGTAGGGCAGTTTCAGTATTAAATGGTGATATAAATTCAGTATATTTAGACGTACCAACAAAAGAAGGATATATATTTGATGGATATTATACAAGAGAAAATGGTGGTGGAGAAAAAGTTATTGAAGTAGAAAATGTATATAAATCTACATTTAATAGTAACCAAGAATATACACAAAATGAGTTAAATAATCAAATTGAAAAATTTAGAGGATTTGTTATTCTAAATGATTTAATTGGAAAAGGTGCTAATAAAACTGGCTCAACAATTACTATATATGCTAATTGGATACCATGTCCAAAAGGTAATCGTTGTCCAGGAGACAATAAAAAATACTTATGTGGTTTAGGAAAATTCCAAGATGAAGAAGGAAAGACAACATGTAAGAATTGTGTTGCTGGATCATATTCAGCATATGAAGGAGCAGATAAGTGCTTTGGATGCGGTGATGGAGTAACAAATACTGGCGCGAATAGTATATGTCCGGATGATTGTCCAAATAAAACAGAATTTGTTAAAGAATGGGTACCTACAACATGGAATTCAAATAATACAGTAAGTAATTTATGTACAATTCTATCTTGTAAAGCAGGATATAGATTAGAAAATAATACATGTGTATTAGATAATGTAGATGTTGTTATATTAGCTTATCCAGGTGGCACTGTTCAAGTAGATGGTGGAACAACATATAATATTGGTAGTAATGCAAAAAGTGGCACAGTAAGTTTATCAATTGGATCACATACATTTAAAGATTCACATACTGGAGCAACTAAAACAATCAGTGTTAGTGCTGATACTACTAAAGTTGTTGTAGGTTATTATATTGGAAACGTATTTGGTGATTTACAATTAGGAACACTTAGAAATAACGGTGAAAGATATGATGAACCAAAAACATCATCAGAATATACTATTCCAAGTGGTAATTATACAAAGATGCAAATATATGCTAAAGCTTATATTCTACAATACTTATATGGAACTAGAACAAGTGGATATGATGTATATGCACCAAATGCATCTGCAAGTTTTGCAATTACTTCAACTTTAACATCAGGAAACTTAACAACATGTAGTGCAAGTTTGGGATGGGGAAATGCAAAATTAGGTCCATCTAATACAAATCTAAATAGAGTTTCAAGTGATTGTAGTTTAAATAAAACAGTTAATTTCAGTAGCACTGGTGGAAAAATTAAATTTACATTTAAATCATACGATCTTGCGCAAAGTGCTCAAACAGCATATGGAAATGATATAGCAAGAAGATTTAAAATATTAGCTAAATCTAGAAACTTATCTGTAGTATATATTTATTAAAAAAAACACTTTTATGCAAAGTGTTTTTTTGCTATAATTATATAGGTGATAATATGAAAAAGCTTTTCTATTTATTATTAACATTTCTATTATTTATACCTATATTAATTAGTGCTAGTAGTTATAGTAGTGCAACAAATATTTCAAAAGGATATATAAATAATTTTTTAAATCCAAGTAGATATATAAAAATAAATAGTGGAGATTTAATATCAAAAGAAGAAGTAGAAAAA
>CAMMYS010000034.1 GCA_946528555.1 uncultured Mycoplasmatota bacterium | reverse complement strand
TATGCTTGCTTCATTATCTGATTCTTTTGTGTAATTCAAATCTTGATGTTCTGTTATCTTTCCTTTTAATTCATTCATTGAATTACTTACTATACATAAATTAGAAGCAAGAGTATCTCCAGTACTTCTATAATGATCTGCTAAGTCTGCTAAATTGTCATATTTATTAACTAATACTTCTAAGAAGTTAGAACTTGATGCTTCTCTTACTTCTTCATCAGACATATTAACCCAAGTTTTACCTTCAGGATCAACACATCTCCAGAAAGAATAATTATCATTAGCTAAGAAACCATCAGGATCTCCTTCTAATAGGTCAAATATATTTGTTCTTAATGGGTTCCATGATAAAGCATCATGGCCAGCTGATTTACATTCTACTAATACTACATTTACACCATGCTTTACTAATGCTTGAACATAACTATATTTTTCTGCTGCTTTTCCTTCAAATACATATACAGTTCTACCTTTCATATGACTGTATTCTTCATCTGTTAAAAATGCCCAGTTTGGTCCATAATTATATTTTTGTCCTGCTTGATTAGCTCCTTGAATTGTAGAAGCTCCAGTTATTACACAATATCCATTATCTACACCATCTCTACATGCATTTGAGAATTCTTTTAATGAATATCTATCTCCTGCACTTGAACCTAATGTATTAACTGCTACTAAAGTTGAACCATTTTCATTGCATATTTGATTTATATATTTCATACTTCTGTTATATGCATTTTGCATTGCTTGTTCTCCATACATATAACCATCATATTTAGGTATTACAACTATTTGATCACAATTCTTTTGAATAACTGGATTATACAAGTTATTACACATTGTATAAAAAGATCCTTGTCCTGGATTAATAATAGTAGCTGTTGCATTTTTATCCAAATTATTTGGAATAAATACATATGCTCCACCCATATCTACTACTCTTCCATTATCATATGTTCCTGGTCTTAGTACTCCCATATATTATCACCTACTATAAAGATTTTATCATATTTCAATGTAAAAAAAAATAATGTTTTAAAACATTATTTTTTATATTTAAATTAATCAACTACTCCACTAGTAATAATCTTAGCAACAACTTCACATTGTGTTCTATTATTAGCACAGTTTGGATTTCCTGAAACATTATCTTTCTTAACTGAATATAATCCAACTACTCTCCAGTTTGCTGTAGAAGAACCATATTTTAACCAGTTATCTACATTTCCTGATTCATCTGTACTTGAAATAATACAAGAAACTCCATCACCAGTTAAAGCAACTACATCTCCACTTTGAGTAACACATTTACAAGCATTACCATTTAATGATTTAGCAGTTACTCTTCCATCATCTATAGCTTTACAAACTTTTTTAACTAATGTATCAATACTTCCATCATCTGGTGTTTCTCCTGCGTTATCAACAAGTTCAGCAACAATACCTACAGTCTTTCTAGTTAATTTAACTTGTTTTGAGTTTAATGAAGTTGAATTCCTTGGATCACTTACACATCCTGCTGATAATAATGTTTTAGCTAAATCTGATCCTTCAAGGATTTCAGTTAATTCACTACCATCTAAATTAGCAACATAATGACAAGCTTCATCAGTTGAATCTAAATCTGCATTTAAATATCCTTCACTGACTAATTGCCATACATATACATATGCTTCATCTTCTCCTTGGAAGATATCTGGTTTGTCACTAGCATAACTTTCTGCTGCTGTTTCAATGTATGATTTTCTTTGTTCAAACTCCCTTTCATTAATACTTTCATTAATTTTAACAACACTTGGTATAATAATAACACTTAATACACCAATAATTGCTATAACAACTAATAATTCTGTTAATGTAAAACCTTTTCTATTCATAACAAAAACCTCTATTCTTATAAATTTATTATAATAAAAAGCTTGATAAATATCAAGCATTTTTATTAATAACATTTTCAATTATTTCATATATTCTATCTTTGCCTATTTTAGTAACACTTGAAAAGTTTACTATTTCATCACCAAGTACTATATTTAATGTCTTTTTAATAATATCATCTTGTTTTGCTTTAAGTGATCTACCAACTTTATCATACTTAGTACAAACTATTGTTACAGGTAAATTATAATATTTTAAAAACTTATACATTAAAATATCATCTTCAGTAGGTTTGTGTCTATAATCTACAAGTAGAAAAGTATGTTTAAGATTTAATCTTTGTTTTAAATACTCTTCTATCATAATACCAAACTTTTCAGTTTGTTTTTTATTAGTAGCTGCATATCCATATCCAGGAACATCTACAAAATAGAAATCTTTATTTATTAAATAAAAATTTAATGTTTGTGTTTTACCTGGTTTTGAACTAGTTCTAGCTATATTCTTACGATTAACTATAGTATTTATAAAACTACTTTTACCTACATTACTTCTACCCAATATTAAAAATTCAGGTTTCTTATCTTCAGGATACTGAGATATTCTAACTGCAATAATAGGTTCATCTACATTAGTTATTTCCATCTTTTTCCTTCTCCTCTTGATATTTTTTACAAGCAAGAGATAAATCTTTTAATAATTCATCTACTACTGTTTTTTCCATTGTTCTAACTCCACTTGCCATTTTGTGGCCTCCGCCACCATGTTTTTGTGCTACTTCATTAATAACTGGACCTCTACTTCTTATATTTACTCTATATTGTCCAGTTTTAGTATCATGTGATACAAATGTCCACACAATTACTTCATTAATATTATTAAAATCATTAATCATATTTGAAGCGGCTATGTTATCTGTACCTAGTGAAGTAATAATGTCATCATCTATTTCTATATAAGCAAAACCATATTTATCTACTTTTAATGTAGATGCTATATAACCCATAAGTCTTAATTCATTTAATGGTTTAGCATATACATTTCTATATACTTTATCGATGTCTATTTTATATTTTTTTATTAGAGCAGATACTTTAGCAAAAGTAACATGTGTAGTACTAAATAGAAATCTATTAGTGTCACTTACTATTCCTGCATAAATATGTTCTGCTATTTCTTTATTCATTTTTAACTTAGTGTTTTCTAAAACATCTAATACAAGTTCACTAGCTGAACTTGAGTTTTCATCAATATATTCAATGTCACTAAAAGTATCTACTTTTGGATGATGATCTATTTTTATAATATGTTTAAATAAATCAATATTTTCAATATCTACTCTTTTCTTATCAGGAGTATCAACAACTATTAATAATCCTTCTTCATAATCATAGTTATTTACTTTATCTACTTTTCCGAAATATTTAAATCTAGCCACACTAGTACCAACAGCATATACTTCTTTATTTTTAAAAGATAGTAATATTGATGCTTTTAAAGCCATTTGACTTCCAAAAGCATCTGGATCTGGTCCTATATGTCTTGCTATATATATTTTTTTAAACTTTTTAATTTCATTATATATTGATTTATATATATTATTCATTTTTATTCTCTTTTCTATTTATTAATTAATTCGTATGTATCTTTAATAATCATTAATTCTTCATTAGTAGGAACTACCCATACAGGTACTTTTGAAGATTTTGAACTGATAACTCCTTCTTGAATATCTTTATAACTTGCTATCTTTTCATTAACTTTTTCATCTAATTTAATTCCAAGTGGAGCTAATCTAGTAATGATTTCTTTTCTTGCATCAATACCATTTTCTCCAACTCCTGCTGTGAATACAATAGCATCTACATTTCCTTCTAATTCAATATAGTAATCTGCTATATATTTAGCAACTCTATCATTATACATATGTAATGCTAAAATAGCTCTATCATCACCACTATTAGCAGCATTTTCTACATCTCTACTATCACTAAATCCACTTACTCCAAGTAAACCACTCTTCTTATTTAATGCATTTGTTACATCAGCAATACTTTCTCCTGATTCTTTACAAACATATTCTAGAATAGATGGATCTATTGAACCACTACGAGTACCCATCATTAATCCATCAAGTGGAGTAAGTCCCATTGTAGTATCAAAACATTTTCCATCTTTAATTGCACTAATACTAGCACCACTACCAATATGACAAATAATTAAATTTACATTTTCTTTCTTTAATTTTTCTTTCATAACAGTAGTTATATATTTATGACTAGTACCATGGAAACCATATTTTCTAACTCCATATTTTAAATACCATTCATAAGGTACTGGATAAATATAATTTTCTTTAGGCATAGTTTGATGAAATGCAGTATCATAAACAGCTACCATTGGTACATCAGGTAATGCTTGTTTCATAGCTTCAATTCCTGCTAAATTTCCTGGATGATGTAATGGACCTAGTTTAGTTAAATCCTTTATATCTTGTATTACTTCATCAGTAATAATAACTGAATCACTATATTTTTCACCACCATGTAATACTCTATGTCCTACACCTTTAATTTCATCTAAAGATTTAACTGCTCCATGTTCTAATAATTCATCTATTAAAACTTGTACTGCTTCAGTATGATCTTTTAAATATTTAGCTCCTTTAATCTTTTCTCCATTTACTTTAGTAGTCCAAAAACTATCTTCTAATCCTATTTTTTCAATATAACCACTAATTAATACTTTTTCTTCTGGCATCTCAAATAATTGAAATTTTAAAGAACTACTACCAGCATTAACACATAAAAATTTCATACTTTTTTCTCCTTCAAAATAATTTCGTTTTTATTATAACAAAAATAATTAAAAAGTGAAACTTTTTAGTTATCTAAAGTTTCACTTTTATATAAGCTCTTATACGTTTTTGAATTTTTAAGTAAGTGATTATGTGTCCCAGAAGATACTAATTTACCTTTTTCAATTACATTAATAATATCTGCATCTACAATTGTTGATAATCTGTGAGCAACTATTACTATAGTATGATCTTTTACTAATGAATCAATTGATTTTTTAATATATTCTTGTGATTCATTATCAAGAGCACTAGTAGCTTCATCAAATAATATTACTTTTGTATTTAATAATAATGTTCTAGCAATAGCTATTCTTTGTTTTTGTCCACCTGATAAGTTAACTCCACCTTCCCCAATAATTGTGTCATATTGTTTTGGTAAAGACATAATGTAATCATCTATATATGCTTCTTTACAAACTTGTCTAATTTCTTTTAAAGTAACATTCTCTTTAACATATTTAAAATTATCAAATATTGATACATTAAATAAAAATGGTGATTGTCTAATAATAGAAATAGTATCTCTTAATGATTCTTCAGTTAAATCACATATATTAATACCATCTATTAATACTTCTCCTTCACTTACATCAAAATATCTTAATAATAAATTAAATATTGTAGACTTTCCATTACCACTTCTACCTACAATTGCTATCTTCTTATTAGGTTCGATTTTTAAATTCAATCCTTTTAACGTATAATCTTCTTCATCTCTATATTTAAATTTAACATCTTTAAATTCTATAATACCCTTTGGATTTTTCAATACTTTATTTCCGAACTTTTCATCTTCATATAATCTATTATTCAATAATTCATCTATACGTTTTAAAGAAACAGATATTTTATTAAAATTAACTCCAAAATCTGAAATTGATTCAACAACATCATCTATTCTCCATATAAATGTTTGAATAACTGTAAATAGTGCATAAACTATTTTACCTTCAATAAAGAATTTACCTGCTGTATATAAAATAATTACTTCTAATATGAAATATGCTAAATTATTTAATGCATAATATATTACTTCATATGATCTAATACTTTTTTCACGACTAAATAATTCTGTTACAATACTTCCAATATCTTTTTCAATAATATTTCTAATACCTAATGCTTTTATTTCTCTTATTCCTGTAAGATTTTCTGTTGTTTTCTTTATACATAAATCTGAATCCTTTTTAATTTCTTCTTGTGTCTTTTTAATCTTTGGAAAGAAATACCATGAGATTAAACCCATTCCAATAGCGAAAGCCATTATTTCTATTCCAAGTATAATTGAAATATGAAAACAAACAACTATTACAAATATAACTACTAATGATTTACAAATTAGTTTAATTAAACTACTAAGTAAAGACATTACTCTATCTGTATCATTGTGTAAGCGGTTAATATATTCTCCAACCCCAATCTCTTCAAAAGCAATTGCTGGTAAACTATTAATCTTATGATATAAATCTATAATTACATTTTTAGTAAATTTAATTTCTAAATAATTATATAATTTATCTTTAAAAAATTGTATGACGGTAAAGCAAAGTATAAATACACCTATCCATATTCCTAGGAAAAGAACAAATCCATTTACATCTTTTACTAATAAATGTTCAAGAGCTTTACCCCAAAAATATGCTGAAAATAGTGCTGGTATATATGTACATAATACTAAGAATACATATAATACCATTACTAATTTATCGTCTTTTAAGTATTGCAAAATCAGTTTGAAATTTTTAAGTTTTTTCATATAATCACCTCTTTCGCAAAAAATAAGAAGTCATACACATGACTTCTTTTCACTTAATTTAATAAATAAAAGTTTAAAGAACTAGTGAGAATACCTCACAAGTCACCTGCATTTTTTTGTTAAATTTAAATTTTATTGAATTTGCTACACTTACCATTATTCTCACTCCTTTCTCAAATTCACCTTCATATTAACACTTAAAAAAATAATTGTCAACTCTTTTTTGTTGACAATTATTTAACTAAGAACTCTTTTAATTCTTTATTTAATTCTTCTTTAGTAATAGGTTTTGCTAAATAATTATCAAATCCTAATCCTACATATTTTGATTTTGAATCTGATTCACTATTTGCTGTTAGAGCTATTACTGGTATATTAAACTCTTCTATTTGTTTTAGATTTGTTAGCGTTGTTGGTCCATCCATTACTGGCATAAAGTCATCCATCATGATTAAATCATATTTATTTGTTTTTACTTTATCTATACATTCTTGACCACTTTCTGCTAAATCTACTTCTATTTTATATTCTTTTAATAATCTTTTTGCTACTTTTAAGTTTACTCCATTATCATCTACTACTAAGATTTTCTTTCCACTTAAATCGTATATTTCTAATTCTTCTGAATAGATTCCTTCTACTTCATTTGATGTTTTGGCTATTATGTCTTGATCTATTCCTATTATGAAACTTGTTCCTACTCCTTCTCCACTCTTAACATGGATTTTTCCTCCCATTAATTCTACTAGTTTCTTTGTTAGGGCTACTCCAAGTCCACTTCCTTCGATACTTCCATCTTTTGAACCAGTTTCATATTTAGTAAATAAGTGATTTAATACTTCTTTTTTAATACCTTTTCCACTATCTTCAATATTTATTATTAATCTTATTTTATCTTCTTTTACATATCCATCTACATCTATAGTTACTTTTCCTTCTTTTGAATATTTTAATGCATTAGATACTATTGCATTTAATATAGTTTTTAATTTTACAGCATCTCCATTTAATACTTGAGGTAAATCTTTATTAACATTTGCTTTTACTTCTATAGGTTTTTCACCTTTTCTTTTATTTGCTAAAACTATTACTTCATTTATTAATTTATTTAAGATATATGTTGATTTTGTTACTTCTAATTTTCCTGAATCAATTTTTGATATATCTAATATTCCATTTACTATATCTAATAGATTTACTGCTGAATTATTTATTATTTCTACATCTTCTTTATTTTCAGCACTC
>CAMMYS010000033.1 GCA_946528555.1 uncultured Mycoplasmatota bacterium | reverse complement strand
ACAAGTAATAATAAAATATAAATTAATAAATTACTAACAATAGCTATCATTACTAAATTATCAGATATAAACTTAATATATTCATATATTTTCTTTTTAAATTTTGGTGCTATTAAATATAAGAAACTATATAATGCTACACATAATAATATTAATGCAAATGAATATATAACATCCATATTATAGAAAAACTTTATATCAGTAAAAAATGTTAAAGTATCAGCATCACTTAATTTTGCTAAAAGATATATAAAGAAATCAAATCCTAAAATACCTATTATCATATTTTTTGCATATTGTTTCTTTTCAGATTCTAATGTTAATTCTCTAAATGCATATCCAGAACATGGGAATATCATAAATGCTAATAATGGAAAAGATGTTGTTGTAATATAATTTGAAATTAAATAATTAAGAATTGTATTTTGAAATTCATCCATTAACCAAATTGATAATAATAGATTTGTTATTGAAAATATAAATCCTATTCCCCATACAGTTTTACCATCTAAATTTAAATTCTTAAATACTTGCATTAGCAAACATACAAATCCTACATAAATAAATATATTTGTATTAGCAAGTAAAAATAAATCTATTTTTGATTTTGTAAAAGATATACATATAAACATTATTACATTTATTATTAAGCCTATTACAAAATAATTTCTTGCTTTTATTAACAAATCATTTTTATCATATTCTTTATCATAAATGACTGTTCCTATAGTAAATAAAAGTAATGGATATAAAAGTGGAAAAGAAATAAAGTTTATTAATCCAGATAAAAAACTATCTTCATAATATGTATGAAAAACCACACTAAAAATATATAGAATTGCACAAAAGCAAAATATTATATTTAAATGCTTTTCTCTTATTTTATCTTTCATAATGTTTTTTCTTTCTCTTTTACAACAAATAATTCTTCAAGATCTTTAATATCAAATACAGTATTAACTTTTCTTGAACCATTTAAATCATATTCTTTTGTAAATAATAATTCACCATTTTTATAGAAAACTCCAAAACATCTTCCCTCTTCTTGCAATTTATAAATATTTATAACATCTCCTGGTTTATAGTTACCACTTAAATAAGAACTAATATCTTTTAATATTCTTATTTCATATTCACTTGGTAAATATTTATTTTTAAATTGAACTGGTTCATATTTAGCATTACTTAAATCAATTTTTAATTTTTTAGAACATTCAAATTTCTTTTGATTAAAATAATCTCTTAATAAATAATCATTTTTATCTCTTCTTGCTCTAAAAAGCCCAAATGAATTTAAACTTTCAAAATATTTATATGCTGATTTTTCATCAGTTATTCCTTCAAATTCCTTATCAAATACACTACGTAATAATAAATCTTGTACTTGATCTAATAATTCACTATTATCTTTTTGTTTTCTACAATTTCTACACATTTTATTTAATTTATATCTTAAAATTAAATATGTATTTAAGCCATATTTTCTATAGAATTTTTCAACAAATTTAGAGTCTTTATTAATAACACTATCTATTAATGACTCACCTAATATAAATCCAATTTGAGATGCACAGCATGCATTTTCAATATATGTTCCTTTAGTATCAAAATTAAACTCATATCCATTATAATTACTAGATATATTTTTTTGATAAACTTCCATTGTAGCATTCTCTACTATACCTTCTAAAAGTCCTATACCAAGTAAACTATTATATGCAAAACTATCTTTTCCTGTTAAAGCATGTAAAAATTCATGAAAAATAGTACTTTCTTTTTCATTTTCTCTTAAAAGCATAGTATTGCTTCTAATATGATATGCTGAAGAATTTCCCTTAATACCTAAATATTTTAGTTTATTAATTCTCTTAATTTTTAAATCATTTAATTTATTTTTTAGAACATCTCTTGGTATTTTACTATTAAATCTATCTAAGAATTGTTCAATTAATAATTGTCTTTCTCCACCAGTTATTTCTATTACACTCTTTTTTTCATCTGAAATTTGATTAAATTTATTACGATATAGATATTCATCTTTATATAAACCATTTTCTTCTCTTACTTTTTCTATTAATTCTGGTTCTTTAATTATTTCATATCCATTACTTTTTTTGTAGCAAAATAAATCTTTATCTAAACTATTAAAATAAATAATATGTTTCTTTTCACAAACAAATTCGTCAACTAAAAGATAAATATCACCATTATATATAACATTTATAAATTCTCCATTAACAATCTTTTTTAATAGTTTATTCATTTGCTATTCACCTTCTATTATATTTTAACATAAAATATAACTTCTCTTCAATAATTTGAATAATTTTGTTATAATTACTTTGGTGATATAAATGATTTTGAATATATGTGATAATTCAAACATATTAAATATTATTAGATATGCAAAAATTGTTATAGATGTTATAAAAATAGCTGTGCCTATTATATTAATACTTGTTATTAGTATTAGATATATGTCTGCTATTACTAAAAAAGATGAGGATTTACTTGCTAAAGCAAATAAAAGTGTTATTAGAAATGCATTAGCAGCAGTACTTGTATTTTTAATACCTACATTTGTTAGTATAGGTTTACAATTATCTAACCCTGAACCTGATACACCATTTTATTGTATTAAAAATGCTACTATGGGAAATATTATAAATGCTGCCGCTAAAGAATCTGAAGAATTAATAGCGCAAGCTAAAAAATCTCTTAATATGAGTGATTATAGTGCTGCTAGAAGTCTTGTTAATGGAATGCCTAATTCAGCACAAAAAACTAAATTAGAAAATGAATTAAATACAGTATATGGATATATTAAAATTAAAGAAGCTATAAATGGACTTAAAACATCAACTGATACTAAGCAATATGAGCAAATACAAAAAGCAATTAAAGAAGTTAATGATCCTGAAGTTAAAAAAGAATTAGAAAAGTTATTAGAAGAAGCTGGCAAAGGAATGCCAATTAATGAGACTCCTGGAACACATCAAGCTTCTAGTGGCAATCTAACTTATTATGTTAATATTCCTGAAAAAGCCACTACTAATATGCCACTTATTATGTATCTACATGGTGATGGTGGTAATTCTGGGGCACCTAATTCCCCATTATATTCAGCAGCTAAAAAGCATTTTGGAAATAATTTCCCATTTATAATTGTTGCTCCTGCTGGTGGAATGTGGGCAGAAACAAGTGGAAGGCTTGGAGAACTTAAAAGTATAATTGATACTGTTTGTCAAAAATATAGTTGTGATAAAACTAAAATATCTATTACAGGACATTCAAGAGGTTCTATAGGAACATGGCATATGGTTAATAATTATCCAGGATTTTTCTTTGCAGCTGTTCCTGTTAGTTGTGGATCATATTCAATTAATCCAAGTAACTTTGTTGGAACTAAAGTAAAAGCTTTTGCTGGTACATCTGGTACTGCTGAAGCACGTTATAATAGTGAAATGAGACGTAACGTTTCTAGAATACAAAGCGCTGGAGGAAATGCAACATTTGTTAATTTGCAAGGACATACTCATGGTTCTTCAATAGGTGCTGCATATACACAAGAAACTTTATTATTCATGATACAATAAAACATTCTTAAAAAAGAATGTTTTTTTATAAAATTTACAATTAACTATTTTTATTATATAATTTAATTAGTAATTAGGAGGGCTTATGAACGCATTAAAAGCAATTAAATGGAATAGTATTGTTAATACATTAATATTCTTTGCATTAGGATTATTATTATTAATATTTCCTATTGAATCATTAAGTATTGGAGGATATCTAATAGCAAGTATATTTATGTTAGTAGGACTTGGTAGTTTTATAAGAATTATTCAAAATAAAGGAATAGAAACAAGCGCTGATATATTTTACATATTATTTGGTATTGCTTTAATAGCTGCTTCTATTTATATATTTATTGATCCTACATTAATTATAAGACTTATAAATGTTTTTGTAGGAATTATATTAATACTTTATTCTATTATGAACTTTATGAATTTATTAAAATATAGAAAAAATAAAACAACATCTTGGTGGATTTATTTCTCATTTATAATAATAATATTTATATTAGGTATTCTTGTTATAATAAATCCATTATTCTTAGCTAAAATAATGACTAGATTAGAAGGTGCTACATTATGTATTAATTCTATTATTACTCTAATATTAGCAAGAAGAATTAATAAATATTTAACTGAAACTACTACTATAGTTACAGATATTGTAAAAGAATAAAAGTACTTCAACTGAAGTACTTTTTTATTGAGTTAAAACCCTTGATTTAGTCTTTAAATCCTCACAACGGATTTTTATAACAGATTCTATATTATTGCATTCTTTCATTTGAGCATTGTAATCAAAAAATGCATTTTCTACGTTTTTACTTGAACAACCATTATATATTTTTTTAGAAACAGTAGCAAACTTTAATTTTTTATTTAATTCATCTCTTTCTTTTGCTGCTTCTTCATAACTATCATATAATCTATAAACTCTTGTTGTATTTACTGGATTACCTTCTTTACTAAATATTGGTTCTTCTCTTCTATTGCTTATATCTACATATGGTAATAATACATCATATACTGTATATCCAACGCCTTTACTATATTTTTCTTCTTCTCTTATAACTAATACTTTGCTTACTATATAACCCACTAATCTATCTTCACCTTGTGGATAAAAAGAAACCTTTCCTGGTTTATTTACTACTGCTACTGCATATTTAACATCATATTCTTGTTCCATAATGTCCTCCTAAGCGCAAGAAATATTATATAAAAAAAGAATGATTTTTGCAACCATTCTTTTTATATACATTCTTGTACTGTTTTGCCTTTAGGAGCAATATGGAATACCATTGTATGCCCTGCAGCTATTTCATTATAACTCCATGTTCTCTTCTTAGGATTATTTGGATCACATACTGTATATTTACCTGTTTCAGGATTATATCCTAAAACTGCTATATAGTGACCTCCATTATTAACTGCTACAATCATCTTACCACCATTGCTTAAGAATTCGTTCATGTTATTTTTTCCTAGTCCAATATGGTAATCATAATCAAGTCCATATTTTTTACATGCTTTAAATACATATGTTCCACCAACGTTGTCATTATAATTCATCATATTAGCAATAGTTGATGGTGTTATTGATGTATCTCCTAACATAGTAGCAAGTATTGATGCCATAGAAGTTGGTCCACATCCACTTGAAGCAATACTTTTACCCCATGATGTTTTCCATCTATGAAGTTTACCTTGTTCATCATACCATCCTTTTTGACAATAAAATACTGGTTTATTTGCTACTCCTACTTCACTTAATAATTCTTTAAACTCTGCTGAGTTCATATCATCTGGAATAGTACCATCATAATTTGGTAATTTTAATTCATATAATGCTTTAGCAAAATTCCTAATATCATCTGTAACATCTGTTAATAATGCAAAAGCAGATGAGTCTGTAGGATCTAATTGCTTTAATTTTTCTAATTTCTTTTCTAACTCAGCTAGAATACCTTTCCAGTGTGCTATTTCAGCATCTGTACCATTTCTAACTTGACTTGTAGTTGTTTTTCCAGTAGCAGGATCAGTTGTAGTCGTTGTTGTATATGACTCCAACCACCCTATAAATGATTTTATATCTTCAATAGAATTCTCTATATCAGGAATTAATGAATTATCTAAAAATGAATAACCTTCCATAAAAGTTAACATTATATTATTAGCTGCTCTTATATTATTTGATAAGTTATCACATAATGTTTTTGATTTATTTAATGCATCTAAATAAACACTCATTTTAGCTCTCATCGCATCATATCCTTTACCCATAAGGATACTTTGTGATCCACTAATAAAGCTGCTTATTTTAGATGATGCTTCTGCAGATGAGTTAGCTGTTGATTCAAGTTGAGTTATCATTGCTGAAGAGTTAGCTTGTGCTAAATCTGAACTATATACTTTTGTCATACTTCACTCTCCCATCCATAATCATCACTTTCATCTTGTTCTTCTTTTTCTTTCAATACTTTACTAACACCATATCCTGCTGCACCTAATGCTGCTCCAACACCAATTACTGCTGCTGCAGTTTTAAGTCCATTTCCTGATTTATTAGCAGTTGGTTCTTCAGCAATATTTATTTGTTCTGAATTAATTTGTTCAACAACTAATTTATCTTCAGGTATTTCTAATGCAGGTTCATTATAATCTTCAATAATTGGTTCTTCGATTATTTCTGGTGTTTCCTCTATAAATGGTTCATCTACTGGTGTTTGAGTTGTTTCTTGTTGAACTGGTTCATAAGTATCTGTGCCATTTATATATTTTTTAACAGGTTTTACTGTTGGCTTTGTTTCTGTTTTTGCAGATAATGGAACTGCTTGTTGTGGAGGTATTGTTATAATTTCTGGTTTTGGTTTTTGTGGTTCTTTTTGTTCCCCACCACCTAATACTGGGCTATCTTCAATAACATCTCCTTGTGGTTGTGTTACTGGTTCAGTAAATGCTTCTGCTGGCACTGGATTAGTTGTTTTTTCAGGTGTAGAACTACTTGGTGCTGATGATCCTGCTGAATAGCCTCCAGAACGACCTCCTGTATATCCATAATCTCTGTCATCGTCATCATTTTCTTTTTCTTTTGACCTATCTTTTAATTTCCAATCAGAACCTTTTTCAGCTAGGATACCTTCAATTTCTTTTCTAATTTCATCATTTGATGGAACATCTGAGTCTTTATCCTCTGCCAAAGCTACGCTTCCAACTTCATAACATTTGGATTTTATATCCATATTTAAACTGCTTGCGTGACCAGCCATAACATTATCAAGTTTTACAAATCCATCACCAACTTTAGATACTGTTGTTGCTTCATCAGCTATTCTTCTAAATAACTCTTTACAAGAACCTAAAAGTGTCTCTACTACTCCTGGTTCCATAGATGGACATTTAGAAGTAGAATTAAAACTAACTGATGAAACACCACCATTAACACTTGCTGATGTTACACTACTTGATATTGAACTAGCATTGCTTACAATATAATCTCTATCACTTCTTGTAGTTTCACTCATTTTTTTACCTCTCTATCATGTATTAATTATAGCAAATTTTTTATTAAAAAAATACAATTATATATTTAAAAATATTTTATTATTTTGTATAATGTATAATAGGAGATGATAAATATGGCAATTCAAAAAGTTATGCTTAATGAAGAAGAAATTTTTATCGATGATGAAGTTGATTCTAAAGAAACTGGAATTGTTATAAATAATGAGAATTTAGAAAAAACAGTTGTTGTAAATCCTATTGATGAAGAAGAACTAAATGATAAAACATCTTTAGATATCTTTGGAGGAGACAATGAATAGCCTATTTTATGATTCTTCTAGAAAAAATGAAATGCAAGCTTTTCTAGACCGTATTTATCAAATTCCCAAACAAAATTCAAATATAAAAATTAATAAAAATGTTATATATAATCAATTACGTTATGGCTTACTACCTAAAAATGAATTAGATGGTAATGGACGTGGCAAAAGCAATAGACAATTTTTTGAAAAATGGTCTAGAGACTTTTCATATAAAAGAAATATTAATGCTTTTTGTGATGATTTAACTAATCCATATTGGTTTCAATTTACTAATAAATTACCACTTGGAAAAGATTATATTAAACTATATGTTTCTATAAATGCTCCTCATATGTATAGAGCTGTTAGTGAATTGTTTTCATTTATAGAAGAACAAAATATATTTCATATATCACAAGTATCTTGTGAAGCAAGACTTGATAATGTAATTATTAGATTAGGTAAAAATGATACTAAATCACTTGAAAAAATAATTGAATATATTAATAGTAATAAATATATTAAATCTGGTTTAAATGTAAATATGCCTTTTATTCCAACTATTAATGGTGTTGGTGTTATAAATGAACATGGTAATAGTTTTACTACTGATATATCTATTTATATAAGTAATTATATTAATAAATGTATTGATTCTAATATTAAACCTAGTGTTGATGATTTTAGAAATTATATTAGAACTTTCTGTACTGATAAAGATTTAGTTGAAGCATTTGAAAATGCTTATACTGGTAGAAGTGAATTTAAACCTAAAGAAAAAAGAATTGAAAAATCTAATTTATCTTTAGAACAAAAAACATATTTACTTGTTGATGCTTTAAAAGCAACATATTTAAAATATGGTATTATACAAGTAAGAGCTGCTTTAGAAAGTGCTGTTCTTGATGATGATTTTAGTAAGTTTTCTAATGGCGATGGTTTAAAATTAAGAGATAAAATTAGAAATAATTTAACATCTAAAGATATTATGCAAATAATTAAATATGCATTGCCTAATTTTATATATCCTAAATTAATAGCAAAAGATGAATCTGGTAAAATAACTCAATTTGTTAATATCTTGTTTGAAAATCAATTAGCTTTAGAATTAGATGAATCTTGTTTAGCAACTGTTGAAAAATATGATGCTGAATATTTAGAAAAAGCTATAAGAAAATATATGTCTTATGGTGATCCTACTGGATTTACTAGACATTTAGGTAATTCTAAAATTAATTTTAGAGAAACAGTAATGAAAATTAAACATTCTGATTTATTAAATTGTATAAAAATATCCTTAAAATTAAAGGGATATGATATAGATGATGAAATTGAAGCTGATATACCTGGTATTTATGCCAATACTATATCAAACTCTAGATATACATCTCTAACAGATAGTCCTGTATTGTCTAGATAAGGAGGTTTTATGAATACTTGTCCCAATTGTGGAAAAAAATTAGATCAAGGAGAAACAGTTTGTTCTAACTGTGGTGTTAATATTTTAGAAGAAAAAGAAATTATTGAAAACACAGTTGAAAAAAATGAAGATATTAGGCCAAAAAGATTTGTATCTAAAAAACACTATGGTCCTAACCTATTTAAACATGATGAAGATTTCTTATTATTAAATGAATATATAGGTAAAAATGTTGCTAAAATGAAAAATGGATTTTCATGGTGTTCATTCTTCTTTGGACCATTTTATATGTTCTATAGAAAGATGTGGGTACTAGGAGTAATTACACTTATTCTTTATGCTTTACCTGGTATGCTAATACCAAATGCTACTATTGCTTTAGTGGTTGAATTAATGATTTCATTAGTACTTGGTATTAAATTTAAAGATATTTATTTAGATAAAGCACTTAAAGAAATAGATATTATTAAAGCAAACAATCCTGATAAAAGTGATGAGGATTTAATTCCTGATGTTGCTTATAAAGGTGGTGTTTCTCAAATAGCTTTAATGGTAGTAATAGGAGTTATTATTGTTGCAGTTATAGTTAATGGTGCTCTTGTATTATCTGGTCTTAAAACAGCTGGTGGTTCTATATATGAATTTGCTAAAGATAGATTAGATAAAAGTAAAGATAGTTTAAATCAAATTAAAGATAGCATTAGAGATAACACTGAAACAAATGCTGTAGGTGACTTATATATAGTATTTCCTAAAGGATATACTGCTACTACTGAAGTATATGAAGAAAATGCTACATTTACAAATAATGTTCTTAGTTGCAATGTTATTACTAAATATGTAGATTCTGTAGATTATAATTATAGTCCTACTGATTATTTAAATAATAAAATAAATAATAGTTTTCTAGAATACAAAAACATAAAGATAAAGAATTATGATTGGATAATGGTTAAATCACCTGACTCTTCTCCAAGATTTGTAACATATGTTGCTACATATGAAGGTAAAATATATGATGTAACATTTGAAACAAATTCAGAGAATCCAGAATTATGTTTTGTAAGTTCTGATGCAGCTGCATTAACATTCTTATTCAAACAAAAAAGAGATTATTAAATCTCTTTTTTAATACTCTTTTATATTATTAATAACCCAAACTTTTTTAACTATTTCTATCACACCAGAATTACAATATTCGCAATGTTTATGCCCTAACGTTTTAACAGGAGCACCACAATTAGGACAATTTAATCCTAATCCTTTAACATTGTTTTTTAATTTACTAGCATCAATAATATATATAAATTCTGTTTTAAATCTAGTTTGTATTTTATGACCTACTTCACTTCCCTTTTTATAAAAATATTCAAGAGAAGATGCAAATGTAATAGTAGCTATACCACCATTTACCTCATATTTATTTAATAATGTTTTATGTATATTAATATTATCTATATCAACTTTTTTGTCTTTTAAATCATCTATTTTATGTTGAGTATATGCAACTATTTTTTCATTTTTATTTTTTAAGTTATCTATATTTTTAGATTCTACTGTATCTAATACATTAATAATATTTGCTTCTGCTTTGCTTTTTAATTCATTAAGATTTAAATCAGGAAAATCACGATCTATTTTATCTAAATAAATACTTTCCATAGAAGAAATAGATTTATGAGTATTTTCATCTTCAATCTTACTATTTTCAATAGCTTCTTTTAAAGTATTAGCATGAAAATATGTCTGCAAAAACTCTCTAACTCTCTTAGTAATAAAAATTATAAATATTACTATTCCACCTAATAAAAGAAATATAACTAAAAGTTCAATAATTAACCATACCATATTAAATACCTCAAATATATTTTAACATAAAAAAGGTATATGTCCTAGAACATTATACCCTTTTTGTTTAATTAATATGCTTTTACATAAATTCTCTCTGGGCATCCACCAGAAAGACTATTTCCTTTAAATATACTATTAGTCTTTTTGTCTGAAACCTTTCCATCATTTATAGTAACAACATGCTCATAAAATCTAACTTTATCACAAGTGTCTTCATCTTCAAGCTCTATATAATAGATTTTATCATTCTTGATTTCCCACAAATGAAATGACTCATAATCATCTTTATAAATATATTTACCACTTCCATCACCTGTAAATGTAGCAAATCCATAATTTACTGAAGCTTCCATATCCAATATTAATTTTCCATCACTATTTATAATAAATAATTCTTCTCCTCCAATTGGAGAAAAACCAAATACATCTAATATAACATATTCTTTTTTATTATTATCAACTATCACTTTGACATCTTTAATAATAGTTTCAACACCTGGAGAACTACAATCATCTTCATCACAGTCATCATAGAATAATTCGTATACTTCATTTTTCTCTGCATTTATTACTTTCTTATCATTAAAGAAAACATCATAATAATACCTTTGATTGTATTCATTTAATTCTTTATCATATTCTTTTAAACGATAAAATTTTATGCTTAATGTTACCTCTTTTTTATTTATTGTGGCCTTTTTTGACACCGTTGTAAAATAATCTGCCTTTGAAATAATTTCATTTTTAGAATATAACTTTTTAGCTTCTTCTGAATAATTACTTGAATCTGCTAGAGATTTTGTTTTACCTTTATATCTAAGTTTAATATCATTCCCAGTATCATAAACTACTAAATAATTATCATATTTATTAGCTTCATTAACCATCATTAATACATCTTTATACATAGCATCTTTAGTTTTATAATTTCCTAAAGATAACCATTCATCAGGTATTTGATTTTTAACATAATTACTATCCATGATGGTTCTTGTTTCAACTTTTTTACCATCTTTTAATATATAATAATAAAATGAATTTTTAACTAAATATTTACTTATAGTTTCATAACCAGTTGTTGCTTTTAAAGAACATTCATCTTGTTTACAATTATATACTTTTTCTAATTTATCTTGTTTTAATTGTTCAACATTTTTATCATAAACATCTTTTGGTAAATTATAAAATGCTACATCATAATTAACATATGCATATTCATCATTAAGCATTTTTACTCCACCTACATAATCATATAAATTAACATTACTAGATTTTTTATTTTTTGTTGATTCAGCTATTACTAAATCATAAACTGTTTTAAATGGAATATCTTTTTTAGCAGTTTTTATATCATAATCTATTACTAAATTGGATGTTTCTTTAAATAAACTTCTATATTGGTAGTATTCTTTATTAACTCCATCGCAATGATCCCAACCATATCCATCCCATTCATCAATAACATCTTCAGGATTATTATTTTCAGTTGGATTTAATGAATACCATGCTAAATCTTGTTCTAATTCATGAATACTATTTGATTTTTCAAAAATATAATCATTATAAATTAATTTGTTACCATCAAGTTTCATTTCATAATCTTTAGTCATTTCATGATTAGTATAATAACATAGAACACATCCATCATCATTTCCATATTTAACCTTTTCACTAAAAGTAATATCTTCATCATCAACTTCATATGTTCCGACTGATGTAACAACTGAATTAGCTTGAGCTAATCTAAATATTTTATTATCTCTTATATATAAGAAATATTTTCCATCATCTGTTTGAGCAATATAATTACCTACTAGTGAATTAGTTTTTTCTCCTTCATCATCAACTTTATTATCAGTAGGATTATCCTTTTTAGAAAATTCTTTTATTCCAATAAATGCTCCTAAAGAAATAACAATTACTGATAATATACATATAATTATTATTAAAGATTTTCTCGTTTTATTCTCTTCTTCCATATGACACCTCTATTATATTATATCATCTTATAAATATTTTTTTCATTTAAAAAGAGTTGTTTACACAACTCTTTTTTTACTAAGAACCTGCACTATTATAGCGCTTCATACCTATTTTAAATGATAACAGACATGGTATTAAAAATACCAATACTAATAGTGGTGAAAACATGTATAATATGTTTTCAGATTTATCAATAAAATATAGTAATGGATAGTAATTTATAAAACCATATGGAATTATAAATGTAAAGAAGAAGACAACTCCTTTTCTATAAATAGAAATTGGATATTGTGCTAAATTCTTCCCACCATCTGTAAATAAGTTCTTAACTTCTAATCCTTGTATAGTAATAAAACAATAAGATGCAGTTAACACAAACAACCCAAAAAATATTAAAACTGAAGCAATCATCATTAATAATAATACTACAACTTTATTTATATTCCATACTATATCTAGATTGATTAATGCTATTGCCATTACAATTAATGACTGTAATACTCTAAATATTTTAATAAAATCTATTTTAGAACACATTACTTGAAATAATATTCCTTGAGGTCTGACTAAAAATCTATCTAGACTTCCATCTATAATTAGATCTTCAAACTTATCAATACCTCTAAAAAATGTTTCAGTAATTGCATAACCAAAATGAATTATTGAAAAACATAGTAATATTTCATAAACATTAAAACCTTTTATATTATCAAACTTATCAAATAAAGCTATGATAATAAAATAATATGTAAAAAATACAAAAAATTGACTTATGGAATTCATTATAAAAGATGCTTTATATTCTACTTGGCTTTTTATATTGTTTTTAAAACTTTCAATATAAAGTTTAACCACCTTGAATAACCGCCTTTTTAAGAGCATATTTTGATAATAAATAACCAAATGTAATACTTATAGTCATCCATATAAAACTTCCAATTAGAAGTGTTTTTCCCTCTGAAAGGCCTATACTACCAGAATAAATTCTATATGGAAAATCTCCTATGAATCTAAATGGTAATACATACGCTATTTTCTTCATCCATAATGGGAAGAAAGGTATTGGAATAACTAATCCCATAAAAACTTCAGCTATCATTGAATATGCGCTTGTAATTCCTCTAGAATCAATTGTAAACATTGTAATAATATGAACTATTAATGATAATGATGTTACTAATAAACAAGATAGAACTAGTGAGAAAATAAACATCAGAAAATTATCTAATGTCGGAGGTAAACATAACTTATATGGATAAGGTAATAACATACCAATTATAATAATTGGTAAACATCTAAGAAGTGTTGATACAATTCTTTCTGCTAACATCTTAGTATAAAATTTAAGATAGAAATTTTGTGGTCTTATGAGTTCATAAGCCAAATTTCCATTACTTATCATACTAATTAATTCATTATCTTTTAGATAAGGATATGTTATAGCAAAAAAAGCTTGTTGTAGCCATAAATAAGATACTAATGTATTCCAATCCATTGGAGATTTAACTCCAGTGTTAGATTCATATAATGCTAAATATAACATTATAAATAAGAATCCAAAGAATAATTGAGTAGCTACTCCTGCTAAAGCAGCACTTCTATATTGTAAATTTGTTATTACTCTTAACTTAAAATAATTTAAGTAAGCTTTCATATTTCATAATATTGATATAATTTTAAAATTACATCATCTATTTGTTCTTGTTCTATATCTATATCATCCACTTGGTATTTACTAGTTAAATGATTAATAAATTTAGAAACAGTTATCAAATTAGAATCTATTATGAAGTTATATCCACCATCTATTTTCTTTTTACTAAGAACTCCCTTCATTTTAATTTCTTTAATAGTTTGTTTTGTGTTGACTATGACATTCTTATAACTACCATACTTAGATCTTAGTTTTTCAAGTGATCCGTCGTATAAGATTTGCCCTTTACCAATTAAAATAATTCTTTTAGCTAAGGATGCTATATCTTGCATATCATGGGTAGTCAAAATAACTGTTACTTTTCTCTCTTTATTTATTTTGAGAATAAAGTCCCTAATTACCTTTTTACTCACAGCATCTAATCCAATTGTAGGTTCATCTAAAAATAGAATACTAGGTCTATGAATTAGTGATGCTGCTATTTCACATCTCATTCGTTGTCCTAAACTCAGAGATCTTACAGGTTTTTTAATAACCTCAGAAATATTTAGTAATTCTATTAATTCCTGTTTAGTTTTTTGATACTCTTTTTCATCTAATTTATAGATGTCTTTTAACAAGTCAAAAGTATCCTCCGCAGGTATATCCCAAGCTAACTGACTACGTTGCCCGAATACAACACCTATTTTAGAAACATATTTTTTCCTATCCTTAAAAGGATCCAGATTATTAACTTTTATGTTTCCAGCGGTTGGTAATAAAATCCCACTTAACATTTTAATAGTAGTACTTTTTCCAGCACCATTTGGACCTATATAACCAACAATTTCACCTTTTTCAATTTGAAATGATATATCCTTGACTGCGTCAACGATAACATAATCTCTTTTGAAAAAAGACTTCAAAGCTGCTTTTAATCCACTATTTCTTTTGGCAACTTTAAAGGTTTTGCTTATGCCATCAACACTGATGTACGACATCATCCACTCCTTTCTTTAACAAACAAAAAAACACATAATAATTATGAAATAAATTTTCAAAAATCTATGTGTTAAATCTGCCTGTTGAAATTGATTATAGCAAACAAGTTTTCATTTGTAAACTATTTTTGTCTTAATTTTCTACTAAAACCTTTATTTTTAACAGTTATTTCTATTCCTTCAAATATAGGAGTATCTTCTAACATAAAATATCCAACTCTTCTAATACCACCCATATATTTAAAACTTTCATAAGAATTTTCACTATTTTTTAAATAATGTAATAATACTTTTTCTAAATCTTCCATTGTTAATGGTCTTGATTCACAACAAACTAATTTGCCCTCACCTTTATATTCTAATAAATCAATAGCTATATTAATTTCATCTTCATAAATGCTTAATTTAATATCTACATCTAATGGATTAGTTGTTGTTTGACTATAATAATCAATAATTGCTCTTTCTAATACTTCTTTTCTTAAATATACTTTTCCCATGACCTCAACTCCAAGATAAATTATAACAAAAAAACAATAGATACACTATTGTTTTCTTAAAAATACATTAATTATTTTATCTAATTCATTAATATCTATTGGTTTAGATAAATACTCATCAAATCCTTCTTTTAAATAGTATTCTCTTACACCTGATAACGCATTAGCTGTTAACATAATAATTGGTGGTACATCAAATCCTTGTAATCCTTTTAATGCTTTTAATAATTCTATACCATCCATCTCTTTCATTAAATGATCTACAAATATTAAATCATAGTGTTCGCCAGCTTTAATTTTATAAATACATTCATTTGGACTATTAGTAGTTTCAACATTTAATTTGTATGTATCTAACAATCTCTTAGTAACTTTTAAATCTAAAACATCATCATCAACAACTAATACTTTTAATCCACTACAATCTAATATTTGTTTAGCATCTGCATTATCTATAGTAGTACTAATATTTCCAATTGGAGTCTCATCAATAATCTTTTGAGGAATTTCAAGATTAAATGTTGTTCCAACCATATATTCACTTTCAAAATCAATCTTACCATTCATTAACTCAACATATCTTTTTGTTAATGCAAGCCCCAATCCTGTTCCTTCTATTTCATTTGTTTTAGCTTGGTCTAATCTTGAAAACTTTTGAAATACTTTATCATAATCTTCTTTTTTGATTCCAAAACCTGTATCAGAAATACTAAATTTCAAATTAATTGTTTCATTGTTAATTCTTTCACCAATTAATTGCATTTTTATTTTACCTACTTCAGTATATTTAACTGAATTTGTTAAAACATTTAATACTACTTGGAATAATTTAGTTGAATCACCAAAATATTTACTTGGTAAGTTTCTATCAATATCTAATAAGAATTTAATATTTTTGCCCTCTAATCTTGCTTCAACAATTCCCATCCAATCTAATACTAATTCTTTTAAATTATAATTTCTATTTTCAATAGTATCACTACCAGTTTCAATTTTAGAAATATCAAGGATATTATTGATAATATCTAAAAGCGTTTTACTTGATGACTTAATATGAATAATATCATTTAATACTTTATTACTATCAAAAGTATCTTCTTCTAATATAGTTTCACTAAATCCAATAATAGCATTCATTGGTGATCTAATTTCATGAGACATATTTGATAGAAATTCGCTCTTTGCTTTACTACTTCTTTCTGTTAAATCTCTTAGTTCATCAGTATCTTCAATTAATCTTAAATCTGGATTTTCTAATTGGAAATAGAATATAAATACAACTAAAGTTGCAAGTACTCCATAGAATGAATATCCACTATAACCTATTTGCAATAAAGTAACTATAACTGCAAAGAATATTGCAAATATAATAGTTTTCTTAAGAACTACAGGAGTATTTTTTTGTAATATTTCTATTGAAGAGAATACAATTACTACTGCAAAATACAAAATAGTTATATGTGCTGCTGTTCCAGGAATAAAATTAAATGTTTCTTTTGTCATTTCACTAAATGGGAAAAACATAAATACAATAATATGAATAATAGTATAAATAGATATTATTTTACATCTTTTATCTTTTTTTACTAATTCAATTATATTGCTATAATTATAATTATTAGCGATAGTACATACATAATAATAGATATATAAGAATACAAAGAATGCTACTAACCAATGGAATCTCATCATTATTTTAAAATATATTTGATTATCAAAAATTTCTAAGAATGCAGCATACAAAAACTCTGATAATAATAAAGTAAAGATTACTATCATTAAATGTCTATATATCTTATTGCTTAATTTTAATTTAAATGTCTTAGAATAATAAGATATCATTAATAATACTAAAAATAATAAACTACCAATTGTTAATATTACTCTAGGTATCATAATCTATTTCCTTTCTATAAATATTTATTTAATACTTTTATTAAATCTCCTCTACCTACTGGTTTTGCTAAATAATCTACAAAACCTTCACTAATATAATAATCTTTTATTCCAGCAAATGAATTTGCTGTTAATGCTACTGTAGGTGGTATATTTGATTTTTTATCATGTAATTCTTTTAAAGTTTGAATTCCATCTTTAACAGGCATCATATGATCTAAAAATATTAAATCATATGTGTTATTCATAACTTTAGTAATACAGTCATTACCACTTGTAACTGATTCAACAACAATATTTAATTCTTTTAAAAATCTTTCTATTAATTTAATATTTATTGTGTTATCATCAACAACAAGTATTTTCTTATGTGAAAAATCTTTAGCTGTTACATTATCATCATTAGTTAACATATTTGTTATATCACCAATTGGTGTTGGCACTATAACTTGCTCAACAATTTCAAATGAATATCCAATATTAAATCTATCTTGATTTGTAATAACTACATTACTATCAAGCATCTTAGCATATAATTTAGCTATATTTAATTCTAAAATAATGCTGTTAATATTATTACTATTATATTCTTGTAAATAATACTTGTTATATTCATCTTCATCAATTGCACTACCATTACTAGTTATATTAAATAATAATACAAATTCATTATTTTCATTTTTCTTATTTAGTATTTTTAAATCAAAACTTCCCTCATTAGTATAATGAATTATATTAGAAACTAAATTATATATAATTTTATTAATTTTAATTGAATCACCAGATAATCTTTTTGGCAAATTAGGATCTACTTCAATATTATATTTAACTGATATATTTTCAAGTCTCTTTTTAATACTTAAATCTAAATTGACAATAAATGTATCTAAATCATATTCTTTTTCAATAACAGTTTCTTTATTTGATTCTACTCTAGATAAATCTAAAATATTGTTAATAAGATTTAATAGATTAATCGCTGCACTATGTATATTTTTAACATCACTTTTAACAGCAGTTTCATTTTTAGCACCTTCAGTTATCAAAGCATCACTAAATCCAATTATTGCATTCATAGGTGTTCTTATCTCATGTGACATACTTGTTAAAAACTCTGTTTGTTGTTTATTTGCTTCCTCAGCTTGTTTCTTTTGTTCTTCATGTTCACTTAATAATTTATTATCTTGATTTTCTAATGTTAAATAAAGAGCTAATAATAGTAATGTAAATTGAAAGTTTTGAATATTATAATCAAATTGTGGAAATAAGAATTGTATTAATAATGTAACTGCTATAAATATAATTGCTGCCATAACAGTAAGTTTTTGATTCTTTTTAACAATTTCACTTTTAAATATTAAAGCATATAAAGCAAGAGTAATAGCAAGTCCACCCCAAACATAAACTACATACGGTGCATTACCTACAAAGTTATAAGCATAACTTCCTGTATCTCCAATAACAATACTCAACATAAAAATTAATAAAGTATTTATAACCTCAAATACTATTAGTGAAATAAAAAAACGCTTTCTTTTAATTTTTTTAACTTCATCATCATACTTTTTTGTTACTAATGCATATACATATGCCATAAAGAAACTAATCCATGTATTCATGCATACTAAGAAAAATTGACAAGAGAATATTTGCAATTCAACTTTAACACGATAATATAAAAATGATACATAAACGTATTCAGATATAATACAAATAAAAGACATAAAAAGCAATATCTTAAATATAGAATTCTCAGTACTTTGATATTTCTTTTTATTTGCATACATTAAAACTATAAATAACAAAAAGAAAACAGAACATGTTGGGAAACCAATACTAGCAAATAATTTAGTATCTACATTCATAAATTTCCCTCCTATTCTCCTATAATAAATTATAGTTTTTTTTCATAAAAAAAGCAAGGTTTAATCTTGCTTTTCTTCATTAATATAATTAAGTAATTCCCTTTTTGTTTTAAATGATTTTTCTATATTAAAGAAACATTTAATAACTTCCTCAGGTTTTAATTTTAATAGTTCTATTGATGTATTTATTTCATTCTCATTAAAACACACTTTATGGTTAATAATTATATCTCTTATTCTATATTGATTACTATGTAAATCTTTGCTAAAGTCATTAATTGCTTTTAATAATGTTTTAGCATTATATTTTTCAATAATCTTTTTTTCTAAATATGAATAATTAAAGTAATAGTTCACATTATCACCTATCTTCTTAATAATTATAACATAAAAAAGCATTGATTAAAAAATCAATGCAATTATTTTATTTTTCTTAAAACCATTTTATGTAATAAATTAATTAATTTATAATTACTCTTATCCAATAATTTATATTTCTTTCCTTTAGAATATAATTTGAAGATATCTTCATTTTTAGATAATGATTCATTATAATCTTTAATTTTTTTAATTTGTTTATTATCTATATCAAATGTTAATAATATAGCTAATTGATTATCAGCAAAATTAGTTATTCTTCTAAGAACATGATATTTTTTATTATCTGATAATCTCTTTTTATTTTCTTTATAAAATTCTATCAAATTATTTAATCTTTGATTATGAGTATCTATATTCTTTTGTAAGCTTTTTAAACTAACTGATTGATTAGATTGATTAATTCTATAAACATAAATACTTTTATCAATATATACACATGTTTTTACATAAGGTATTGGATATAACAAATATTGTACATCTGTATAAAAACCATTATCTAATGTTATCTTTTTACTCTTTAATAAATCTGTTTTATAAATAACATTATGCATCTCTAAATAAATTTGATCACATATATCTTCAAATTGATATTCTTTATATGATTCAATTTCTAAATGTTCTGAAGTACCAATAATCTTTTCTGCTTTATGATCTAAATAATCATAATCATTAATAATCATATCAACATTAGTATTATCTAAATATGTAATTAATTCTTTCAAATTAGATGTTACTACTCTATCATCACCATCAACCATTCTAAAATATTTCCCAGTAGCATGTTTTATACCACTATTAACTGTTGACCCTGGTCCTTGATTTCTTTGTTTAACAAGTTTAATACTATCTGGATATTTATTAACATATTCATTTACTATCTCAGCAGTATTATCTTTACTACCATCATCTGTTACTATTATTTCTAAATAATCTAGTACATCACTTTTAACGAATGAATCTAAACATTGTTTAATCATATCACCAAGATTATATGCTGCTACACTAATAGATAATATTTTTTTATTTTTTGATTTTATTTCAAGTTTTTCTTTTTTATAACATATTGGATAAATATAACTAGCTAGTAATAATAAGAATGGATTAAATTCTATTCCAATTAACCAACTATCAAAGAAACAATATAATTCACTTATAACTAATATTGTTAACAAATAATAATTCTTTCTTTTATAGGCATATCTATTTAATAAAAATAGAAATATTAATAAATATATTGTAAAAATAACTCCATAATTTAATAATGTTTTTAAATATGAATTATCTACATAATTATATACTCTTCCTTCAGTATATTCTTCTTCTAGTTGTTGTCCAACAAAATCTATTTTAGTTCCAAATGGTTTTATTTTATATTCTTCAATAGCATTACTACTATAAAATAATCTACCTGTTAATTTATCATCTAATTCATATAAATTATATTTTTGAAATGCAAATGTTAATCCTAAATATAGAACAATTAACAACGTTGGAAGAGCATATATTAAATATTTAAAGATATCATATAATTTAGAAAACTTAGTGTATCTAAGTAACATAAATATAAATATTAAAAGTAATCCAGATAAGAATCCCATTCTAGAATTAGTAAAATAATATGTAGTAAATAATGCTATAAAACATATACAAAATCTCATAAGATTTAATTTTTTTCTATTAAGATACAAATACAATGTTATCATTTCAAATACTGTAAGTATGAAACAATTTGGAGAATTCCATCCATAGGAATGTCTTATGATATCTACTCTATCTACAGTTAAATCTTCTATTAATCCAAAGAAACAACTGCATAATACAAATATAAATGTAACAATAAGTGTTCTAAATGTTGATCTAAGTATTCTATTAAAATCAACATCTTTAGCAGCTAGAATAAATACATCAAAATAAACTATTGTTTTAGATTTAGTTATATAAAATATAATCAATGTCGATATGAAAAATAATAAATATAAATAATTAATTTTTATTTTCTTTTTAGATTTAAATATATCTATAACATCTATTATAATTTTAACCATTGCTAAAACAGTACCAATTATTTGAATTATATGTATCATTTTAATAGCTGGTTCTATTACATTAAATTTAGTAGAATTTAATAATATACCAACTAAAAATATATCAAATGCTATTATAAATAAATTTTCTTTCTTTTCCTTATTCATTATTTCATCCTCAAATATAAATCTTGTAATTTTTTAGCAGAATCTTTAATATCATAAGATTTATTAATTAACTCTTCTGTAGTATTACGTCTTTTAAATATTTTAATTTCCTTTAATATTTTTTTAGCCCACGTGCTTGGTTTATCTTCTAAACTATAATAGAAAGATAAATCTTTTATTGGTAATTCTCTCGTAACTTCAGTTGAAGTAAATACAGGTAATCCTGTTGCTTGTGCTTCTACTCCAACTACTGGAAGTCCTTCAAATAAAGATGGTAATATAAATGCATCACTAGCATTTAATAACTCATTTATATCGCTTCTTATTCCTAGAAACTTAACACAAGAGTCTAATCCTAAAGATTCAACTTTTTCTTTAACCTCATCTTGTTTTTCACCTGAACCAACTAATAATAAAATAGTATTTTTATCTATCTTATGTATTTCATTAAATATATCTATTAAAAATAAATGATTCTTTTGAATAGAAAATCTACCAACATGAATAAATACAGTATTCTTTTTTAAATCATGTTTATGTCTATATTCGTCTCTAATAACTGGATTATAAAACATCTTTTTAGTATTAATTCCATTATTTATTAAAATATATTCATTATTTTTAATTATTCTTTTAGGAAATTTCCATTCAGCTGCTAAGTTTGAACAAGCAAAATAATAATCAACATATTTTTTCATAAACATAGATGTATATTTTTTAATAACCCTATATTTCAAATTATCAAATCCACCACAATGTGAATGAATAATTACGCTTTCAACTCCACTCTTCTTAGCTATTTTAGCGCCGAAGAATAATGAAAATATACTTCCTGAATGAATATGTACTATTTCATATTTATGATCTTTTAAAAATGATTTTAAGTTTCTAACAAAATCTTTCTTATTGCCATTATTATCAGTAAATCTACCATTACCTGTATAAATCTTTCCACCAAAATGTTCTATTTCTTTTTTATAATTTTCATTATCACAATAATATGGTGTATAAAAATCCATGTGAATAGTATTCTTGTTAATATTTCTATATATATTCATTATAAATGATTCTTGTCCACCATTAGAAAATGGTTCAGCAAAAACTTCCAATACATTTCTTTTGTCTCTAATATATTCAACTTTAGGATTAAATCTAAATAATCCTTCAATAGTATTATGAATAATTAATTTTATTTTTTTAAATTTATATTTTTTAGATCTAAAAATAACTTTTAATATTTTATAACAATTTTTTGCTAATTGATATAATATACCAAAAAATCCTTTTTGACGAGCAATATATGCTTCATTTCTAAAAGCATATTTATATCTATCAATTCTTTCATCATCAAGTGCTATATTAGAACCAATATTATTACTTGTTTTATGAACTACTTCACTATCATTAATTAAGTAGCAATTATATTTCTTTTGTATACGATATGAATATTCACAATCATCTGCCCAAATAAAGAATTCTTTAATTGGAAGGCCAACTTCTTTTATAACAGATGTTTTTACAAAGAATGATACAAATGATGCGAAATATATTTCTTGATATTTAGAATTCTTAGAACATTTCTTTAATTTTTGTTTGTTCATTCTACATATATTTCCATCAGTCCATAATGCTTTACTAGATAAGAAACCATAATCACCTTTTAAATAATTATCAGCTTCTAATAACTTAGTTAATGAATCTTTTTTAACAATAGTATCGTCATCCATTAACCATATATAATCATATCCTAATTTAACGCCAAGTTTCATTCCATAATTAAAACCACCTGCTCCACCTATATTAGAACCTGTGTTTTCATAAATAACTCTTTTATCTTTTAAATACTTTTCAATATAATCATATGTTCCATCAGTACTAGCATTATCAACAATTAAAATATCTAAAAATGAACATTCTTGATGTAATAATGCTTCTAAACATTCACATAATAATTCTTTTCTATTATATGTTACTACTACTGCAAGAATCTTTTTATTAAAAGCTTTTATCATATTTTTTACCTAAAAACTTAGCTTTTAAAAAACTAGTTCCTTTCTTAGCCCAATTAACTTTTTCCATATCCATAAAATATATTTCTTTATATTTTAAATTATTTGTATTTATATAAACATCTAATAATAATTCTGATATTCTTCCATAAAATCTTGAATGAAAAGCATCATATTTTTTATTTTTAAATTTCTTTTCAAGTTCAAATAAAATATCAAATAACCATGTACAATAATCATTAAGAATATCTTTTCTCATAATAAACATATTAAACATATGAGCAGTTTTTCTTTCATGTAATCTATCAAATTCTTTTAAATACTCAGGATACTTTTTCTTAATAATCTTTCTTGTCTCATCAAGAGGTTCCACATACATAGTATGTTTATAATGATCATATAAGTTTTCAATATAATAGTTTCTCATATTAGGTAATATAATATCATTATCTTTTATTAATTCTTGAGCTTGCTTTTTTGTTAATATATTGTTAAATTTATCTTCTTTAACTCTATTTAAAGTTAAATATCTTCTATAATGAACAAGTCCTATATAATCAGCACTAACATTTTTCCAAGCATAATAAAGACCAGTAAGTTCACAGAATTTTGGATTCTTACTAGAAATATTATCACCTTCATCATCTCTTTTATACCCAATACTTTCTTTACCATAAGCACCAACATGTAATGGTAAATATAGTTCATCATTAGGCATTTGATATTCTTTGTGAGTTGCTACTATAATTTTAATACTTTTCATAGTTTTCCACCTAGTACAATTATTATAACAAAGTATTAATAAAAATGAAATAAAAGGCTAATATTTAACATCTTAGTCATATATTTTCACTAACGCAATCATAAAAAAATAAGCTATATAAATAGCTTATTTTATTGATACTGTTTTTGATTTATTGAAGAAGTTAATATATGTTCTTCCATCATTAACATTAATTTCTGTTCCATCAGTATATTTATAAACTGATTGACCAGTTTTTGATTCTTTAGTCCATGTTATTTCTCTAGCATATCCATTTGTAATATACCAACCTTTTCCACTACCGGTAACAGTCATATCTAAATAATTAGTACCAGCTGTATCAGTATAACCTTTAACACTTCCAATACCTACATATGCTACGATAATATTCTTAGCAGTGAATTTTTCTCCTGTAATATAATCCTTATGATCTTTACCATTATAAATTCTTTCATATAAACCAGTTGATGCATTATATGTATATTTTAATTTATAACTTCCAGAATATTTTAATTCAACTGTATTGGCTGCCTTAGCACCTTCCATAGTTGATAAATCAACATTAGTATATGAATATTTAATTGGAGGTTTTACTTCAGTTGTTAATCTCCATTTTTTCTTTTCTGCAAAAGATTTTAATTTAGGTAAACTTGTATATCCAGTATGTTCTGTTGCTAACTTAAATGGATTCTTTCTAAAGAATGGTCCTCCATGTGAATTAGCATCTATATGATTAATTTTAACACTTCCAAGAACATCTGCTGCTGGATGATTAGTTCCCCAGTGAACGAATATTGCATCATTTTCAATTGCAAAATATGGATGATATTGTCTAGCACTTCTAACTGTTCCTATTTGAGCAGTTTCTTTATCTTTAAATAATGCCATACTTCTAGACATACCACCTTCAATTGGGAACTCATAAATTAAATATGCATCATTAAGTCCAGTTTGAGCTTTAATAGCACCTGGTTGATTATTAATAATAATTGCATATGGTCTACTATTTGAATTTTCATCAAATATAGTTAGTTTACTTGCCTCTGGTTGTGGTTCTGGAGCTGGAGTAACTGTTTCATTAACTACAGGAGGATTATCCTCTTTTTCATCTCCAAAATTTATAATATTAAAATCAACTAATAAATATGCTACACAACCTAGTATAGCAACTCCACATATTGCAAGAATAATATTTCTAGATTTTAAATCCATGTTCAACACCTCTATTTTAATTATAATTTAAATAAGCTTTTTTTTCAATACTACTGAGCGCCATCACCAATGAACACCTTTAAGAAAGTCATAAAAAATATTTTTATATCTAACTTCAAACTCATGTGGTCTACATAATATAACTCAAGTTTCATTCTTTCTTTTTTAGTAGTATTACTTCTACCATTAACTCCCCACCAACCAGTTAATCCTGGCTTAACACTTAATAATTTATCTTTGTCTTTTTTATATTCTAATACCTCTCCCAAAGTAATAGGTCTTGGTCCAATTAAAGACATATCTCCAATCAAAATATTAATAACTTGTGGTATTTCATCTAATGATGTTTTTCTTAATATTTTTCCTACTTTAGTAACTCTAGGGTCATTATCTAATTTATAATGCTCTTCCCATTTTTTTCTTGTTTTAGGATCCTTTAATAAATCATTTAATACTTCTTCAGAATTAATACACATTGTTCTAAATTTATAAAGTTTAAACTTCTTTCCATTCTTACCAATTCTTTCTTGAGTATAGAACATCCTATGAAAATCACCAGTTAAAAAGAACAATATTCTAAATACTATTGTTAATATAATTAAAAAAAGAACTCCTATAATTGAAATAATAATATCAAATATTCTTTTAATAACCAAAAACATTGTTCTCCCCATGATATCACCTATGTACCATTATTATAACATAAAAAAAGAAACATTAAATGTTTCTTTTAATTATTTTTGATATATGCATATGATAATCTAATTAATCCTAATAAACTAATTAACATCATAGCTATATAAGTAACTACATTGTCAGCTGTTTTTGGATTGTCAGAAGGAGGTACATCTCCACCTGATCCAAAGTGAGTATTTGTAACTACAAATCCTTCATCCATATCACCAGTAATTTCTGTGTAATATTCAGGTACTTCATTTTCTTCAACTGTATATGTAATTACAGATCCATCTTTATAGTAATCTAATTCAGTCCATGTATATGTCCAATTATTTGATTCATTTAATTCAACTGAATTAACTTCTTCTCCGTCAGCTTTTAAGATAATAGTTACACTTGCTGGTCTTAAACCTTCATAGTTATCTTTATCATCCCATACTTTTGATACTGTAACTTCTCTTGTCTTAGTTTCATGAGTATTAGTGATTGTTAAACCATCAATAGTTGTTGTATAGCCATCTACGCTAACTTCAGAAACAGTATATTCAATATCTTTTCCATTAGCTTTAACATCTAATTTTTCAAATGTATATGACCAATCATTTGATTCATTTAATTTAACTGTTTCTACTTTTTCACCATTAGCATATAATGTTACTTCAATTTCTTCTGGTCTAATTCCATCTTGGTTATTATTATCTTCCCAAACTTTAGTTACTGTTACATCAGCTTTTTCTACTTCATGAGTATTAGTAATAGTTGTTACTAATCCTTCAGTAGTATTAGAAGTCATTGTATATCCTTCAGGTAATTCACCTTCAGTCCATGTATATTTAATTTCTTCTCCATCTTTATACTTTGGTAATCCTTCAACTGTAGCAGTCCATTTATCTGCTGCTGTTAATGTTACCTCAGTACCATCACTTAATGTAACTACTAATGATTCTGGTCTGATTCCATCTTGATCATCTTTGTCATCCCAAACCTTAGTTACAGTTACATCAACTTTTTCTGGTTCATAACTATTTGTTATAGTTATTGTTCCATTTTCTTCTTCACTTGCTGTGAAGCTTGTAATTTCATCAATTGTGTATTTGCTACCATCAGACATTGTTTCATTTACTGTATAAACAATTGCTACTCCGTTTGCATATACTGGTAAGTTAGTCCATGTATAAGACCAATCATCTGCTGTTCCTACAGTTGCTGTTTCTTTTCCAGCATCTTGTCCATCAGCTAATAATGTTACTGTTGCTCCTACATTTTTTCTCTTACCATCTTGGTTACTTGCATCATCCCATACTTTTGTAACAGTAATACTTGTTGTCTTTGGTTCATAACTGTTAGTTACAGTTATTGTTCCATTTTCTTCTTCATTTGCTGTGAAACTTGTAATTTCATCAATTGTATATTCACTATTATCAGACATTGTTTCGTTTACTGTATAAACGATAGCAACACCATTTGCGTATACTGGTAAGTTAGTCCATGTATATGACCAACCGTCTTCAGTTGATACTCTTTGAGATTGTTCTCCAGCATCAGTACCATTAGCTAATAATGTTACTGTTGCTCCTACATCTTTTCTCTTACCATCTTGATTACTTGCATCATCCCATACTTTTGTAACAGTGATGCTTGTTGTCTTTGGTTCATAACTATTAGTAATAGTTATTGTTCCATTTGTTTCTTCAGTAGCTTCATATGAAGTGCTTCCTTCAAATGTATATTCACTTCCATCAGCCATAGTTTCATTTACTGTATAAACAATTGCTACTCCGTTTGCATACACTGGTAAGTTAGTCCATGTATATGACCAATCATTAGTGATTCCTACGTTTTGAGATTGTTCTCCAGCATCTTCTCCATTAGCTAATAATGTTGCTACTCCGCCAACGTTAGTTCTCTTACCATCTTGGTTATTTGCATCATCCCATACTTTTGTTACTGTAATGTTAATTGTTTTTGGTTCATAACTATTTGTGATAGTTATTGTTCCATTTGTATCTTCAGTAGCTTCATATGAAGTGCTTCCTTCAAATGTATATTCACTTCCATCAGCCATTGTTTCGTTAACTGTATAAACAATTGCAACACCATTTGCATATACTGGTAAGTTTGTCCATGTATATGTCCAACCATCTTCTGTACTAACAGTTTGAACTTCTTCACCAGCATCTACTCCATTAGCTAATAAGATTGCTGTTGCTCCTACATTTTTTCTCTTACCATCTTGGTTATCTGCATCATTCCATACTTTTGTTACTGTAACTTGTGTTGTTTTAACATTATAATTATTTGTTACTGTAATAGTTCCGTTTGTATCTTCACTTGCTGTATAACTTGTGATTCTACCTATTGTATATTCACTTCCATCAGCCATAGTTTCATTTACTGTATAAACAATTGCTACTCCGTTTGCATATACTGGTAAATTTGTCCATGTATATGACCAATCATTAGTGATTCCTACGTTTTGAGATTGTTCTCCAGCATCTTCTCCATTAGCTAATAATGTTACTACTGCATTAACATCTTTTCTCTTACCATCTTGGTTATTTGTATCATTCCATACTTTTGTTACTGTAACATTTATTGTTTTTGGTTCATAACTATTTGTGATAGTTATTGTTCCATTTGTTTCTTCTGCTGCTGTAAATGAAGTACTTCCATCAAATGAGTATTCACTTCCGTCAGCCATTGTTTCATTTACTGTATAAACGATAGCAACACCATTTGCATATACTGGTAAGTTAGTCCATGTATATGACCAATTATCTGTTATTCCAACATTTTGAGTTTGTTGTCCTGCATCAACTCCATTTGCTAATAATTGAGCTGTTGCTCCTACACTCTTTCTCTTACCATCTTGGTTACTTTCATCTAACCATACTTTTGTTACTGTAACATTTATTGTTTTTGGTTCATAACTATTTGTAATAGTTATTGTTCCATTTGTATCTTCAGTAGCTTCATATGAAGTGCTTCCTTCAAATGTATATTCGCTTGTATTAGCCATTGTTTCATTTACTGTATAAACAATTGCTACTCCATCTGCATATACTGGTAAGTTAGTCCATGTATAAGTCCAATTATTTGTTGTTCCTACTTGTGCAGTTTCTTTTCCTGCATCTTCTCCGTTAGCTAGTAATGTTGCTACTCCGCCAACGTTAGTTCTCTTACCATCTTGGTTATTTGCATCTGACCATACTTTTGCTACTGTAATGTTAATTGTTTTTGGTTCATAGCTATTTGTAATAGTTATTGTTCCATTTGTTTCTTCTGCTGCTGTAAATGAAGTACTTCCATCAAATAAGTATTCACTTCCGTCAGCCATTGTTTCATTTACTGTATAAACAATTGCAACACCATTTGCATATACTGGTAAGTTAGTCCATGTATATGACCAACCATCTGCTGTTCCTACAGTTGCTGTTTCTTTTCCAGCATCAACTCCATTTGCTAATAATTGAGCTGTTGCTCCTACATTTTTTCTCTTACCATCTTGGTTACTTGCATCATTCCATACTTTTGTTACTATTACAGATATTGTTTTTGGTTCATAGCTATTTGTAATAGTTATTGTTCCATTAACATCTGTTGTTGCTGAGAAAGCTTCTCCTGGAATAAATGTATATTCACTTCCGTCAGCCATTGTTTCATTTACTGTGTAAACAACTGCTACACCATTTATATATGCTGGTAAGTTAGTCCATGTATATGACCAATCATTTGTTATTCCAACATTTTGAGATTGCTCTCCAGCATCTTCTCCATTAGCTAGTAATGTTACTACTGCATTAACATCTTTTCTCTTACCATCTTGGTTATTTGCATCTGACCATACTTTTACAACTTTTACATTTGCTGCTAAAGTATTAGTTACAAAATATCCATTAATAGCATCACCAGTAATAACTGGATCTAAATATCCATCAACTTTATCTTCACCTTGTACATTAGAATATCCTAAAGTATAAGTTATTTTATTACCATTTGCATCATATACTGGTAATTCTACATAAGTATATACCCAATTTCCAGTTTTTGTATCAACTGTATAAGTAGTTGGTTGTGAAACTTCTTTTGTACCATTATATAAATGTAGTGTTATTGTATCTGGACGATTTTGATTATCTCCATCATCCCAAATTTTTGTAACAACTATTTCTGTTAATACGTTCTTATTAGTATATGTATATTCATATGCTACGTTAGCGCTCTTTATTTCTCCGCTAACAGTTTTACTAGATATTGTTGGAACATAACTTACAGTTGTTCCATTTTCATCTACATAAGTAGTATTATTATATGAAATATTTTTAAATTCAAATTTTGGATCAATGTTAATTTCATTGATAGTATATGTTGTACCTTTTAGTAAGTTTATAATACGTAAGTTCCATCCAGCTTTCATACTTACTGTAAAAGTTCTTCCACTTGGAACAAAATAATATTCTGTTCCATTTTCTTTTTGTGCTTCAGTTACAACTAGTCCATCAGCAGCTGTAATAAATCTTGAATCTTTATCTTTTGTTTCTTTAATTGAGAACCAAACATCTTGTGCTTCTTTATCTTGAACTGTTATTTCAAAAGTAAATGTTTGATCATCAAAGTGTGCAGATTGTGGATCGTACTCAACAGCCTTTGTAATATCGATCCAACTTCTACGTTCATTTGTAGCAGTTAAACTTGCTGTTTGAGTTTCCTCACCTTTTAGATAATATTTATAAGAAGGATTTTCTGCTGTTCCTACATTAATTTTGAACCAATCAACACCTTCAGTTCCTGAAGTTGGTGCTGTTGTTCCATCATATATTAATATTACTAATTTTCCATTAACTAACATTGGGTGAACAGTTTGTGCTTTTAACTCCCAGTTATAAACATCTGAACCTAATTCTCCAAATGAGAAATCATGTCCTGAATCTAAAATTGTAACTTGTCCATTTTCATCAACAGTCATAATACCAATTGATATATAACGACTGTCTGTCCATTTATCTCCACCTAATGAAATTGTTTCCCAATCTTCACCATCTTTTAAAACTTTTAATGTTACTGGTGATTTATCTTTATCATCAATATCATTATCCCATTCTTTTGTAATAGATAATAATTCTGTTGCCATTGTTTTAACTGGCTCTGGGTTTGAATAAGTTGCTGTTGTTTCTTGAGGATTATCATCTCTTGTATCTGTAAATGTTAATGATGCTACTGTATTTGTTAATAAAGTATATCCACCATTACCATCTTCTACTAAATATTTTGTAATGTTTCCATCTAAACTATTATATAAAGATGGATCATTTTTTAAGTCTGCAATTAAATCTAATGTTTCTTGGCTTGGCCATACTCTAAATGTAACTTTATAAGTAACTCCATTTTCAAGAACACCTTCTTCAGATAAATTCCAAACTACATGTCCTTTATCATCTAATGATGCGCTTGGTGCATCAGTCCATTCTTCTTGTACCCCATTTTTAATCTTATAATATTTATATGAACTTTCATCTACTACTAGTAATTGACTAACATCAGATGTAGTTTCATAATTTGTATGTTCAACATAACTTGTTGTTCCATCATCTAATCCTACATTTCCGAAACCTGCCATTTCGATTGCTGTTAAGATTGAATTAAATGCTTCTTGTAAACCTGCAGTGTTTGCAGCTGTATAATTGTTTGCTGCTACACCACCTGACTCAGTTGTTAAGCTAGTCATATAATTTGCTCCAGTTTCTCCACCGTAAGCAAATATTGTATAGAAATTTTTAGAACCTATAGCTGTTACTACATTTGTAGCATCATCTATAGCATTGTCATAACTACGTTGCATATTTGGTTGTTGTTCATAACCAGTACCATATGCACCATAATCTCCATTCCAATCATTATGTCCATCTCTTGTGTCTCTAAATGTTGGAGCTCCATCTGATACAAATATTACATATACTGGATCATTGTCTCCTTCACCAAAGTTAACATTTGATACTTTCTTTAATGCTGCTTCCCAGTTTGTACCACCATCAGCATCTAATGCATTTACTGTTGATTGGAATGTTGCAAAATCTGTTGTTGGTGTTTGAGCAATGTCTGCTCCATTTGAGAAAGTTATTAATGATATCTCAACAGTGTCTACTGGGTTACCATCTTTTCCGTTGTTTGCTAGTAAAGCTTCAGCTAAACTATTTACTGCATCTTGTGCTTCATCTAATCTACTATTATTAGCATTTTGTCTTGTATATCTTTGTCCTGTGTATTCTATCCAGTTAGGATAATTATACCAATATCTACTATTAGCTCCTCTACCTGTTCTAGTTAATGCTACGTATTCATTATTTACTAGTCCATATAGATTGTTACCATTTCCTGTTGTTGGTGTGTATGTTGTTTCTGTTGTTGCTGTTGTATCCATACTACCAGATACATCTAATATAACTATAACGTTAACATTGTTTGGTTGCTTTTCAGCTTCACCTGTAATTGTTAATTCTAATGTATAAGTTCCATCACCATTATCAATTAATTCTTTACTATGATCTGGAACTGTTGTATCTGTTAATCTTATAACATATCTTGTTCCTTCTGTTTCAACTGTTAATGTCTCTTGTGTTAAAAATACACTTGGACTTGAGATTGTCCAATCACCAGAAGTTGAAGTAACAACAATTTGTGTTGGACTACTACTTTCAACATTTGTTACATCTGCAAGATTAATATCGATTGATAAGTCTTCAAATATTTTTGAAAGTGTAACACTCTTTCCTTCTCCTGATTCAATTTTATAATCTCTATTAATTGTTGTTGTGGTAACCTCTCTTGTTTGAATTGGTTCATCAACAACTTCATCGCTTTCATTATTTATATTATTATCACCGCTAGCTAATGTTGTTATTTTTGTTGGATCAACATTTACATTTGTATCACTAACAATGTCATTGCTACCAGTACTTTCATTATCATTATTATTGTTATCTACTTGAGTACTATTTCCTTCTAAAGTATTAGTATTGTTTGGAATAACAACCTCTTGTGAATCAGCATTATTATCACCGCTGAGTTCACTATCATTACTATTACTGATAGTTTCAGTAGATGGCTCTTGTGGCACATTTTCTGGTGCTGGTTGTGACTCTTGTGGCTCCTCAACCGAGCTATCACTTTGAGCAACTGGTGTTGCATTATCAGTAACAACTACTGCTTGTTTATCCTCACTTTCTGTAGATTCTACTTCTTCAGCTTTAACAAAATTTACTATTCCGAAGAAGATAAAAAAAGTTAAAATTACGCCTATAAATAGTCTTTTCTTCATAACCAAATTCCCCCTAAACACTGCGCGTTTGTAATTTATTATATTCATATTTTCTTTTTTGTCAAGGTAATTTTTTTAATGTTTGTCTTCTAATTGTTTTTAAAAAGTGATATAACTATATTATGAAGAAAAATATTATTACAATTATATTAGTTTTTTTAGTGTTCACAGGGTGTTATTTTTTATACATTTTGGTATTAAAGCAAACTCCAAAAATTGATCAAAATGAGACTGTTGAAAGTGAAAAAAATGAGGCAAAAATTGATACTAAAAAAGAAATAATTACACTTGAAAATTTGTCTTATAACTTTAATGATAAGGTATATTTGAGAGACCTTACTGGTATCGAAACTAATGAAACTTTGGACACAATTACACTTGGAGATAACACTTATAATTTTGAAAATTATGAAATAAAATATAGTGTTGTTGATAATGTTAAGCCTCTAATTTTAGGTGGTAGTAGTGTCACTGTTTATACTGGTTCAAGTGAAGAAAAAGTTGTCAATAAATACCTTTGTGGAGACAATCAAACATCTAAACCTGACTGTCATATTGAAGGAAATTTTGACCTAAATAAAGTTGGTGAATATAAGGTAAAATACATTGCTAGGGATGACAGTGGTAATGAAGAATCTAAAGATTTTAAACTTATTGTTAAGAAAAAACCTAAGTCATCTTCTTCATCATCTAGCTCATCTTCAAAACCAAAAATTGATGTTCAAAATTACATTGATAAGTACAAAAATGAGAACACAATGATAGCTGTAGATGTTAGTGTTTGGCAAGGTGATATTAACTTTTCTAAAGTAAAAAAAGATGGCGTTGAAGCTGCTATTATTAGATTAGGATATGGTCCTTCAAGTGGTAAATTAAAACTTGATAGTAAGTTTAAAGCAAACTTAAAAGGCTTCAAAGAACAAAAAATTCCTGTTGGAGTTTACTTCTATTCATATGCTAAAACTAAAGAAGATGTTAAAGAGCAAGCTGAATTTATAGTTAAAAATTTAGAAGGTCAAACACTAGAATTACCTATTGCATTTGACTGGGAAAATTGGGGAAGTTTTAACAAATATAATTTAAGTTTTAAAGATTTAAATGATCTATATTTAACATTTAAAGAAGAATTAGGAAAGCATGGATATAATACAATGTTATATTCTAGTGCATATTATTTAAACAAATTATGGGATGTTCACAACAATACTTGGCTTGCATATTACACATCAAATAATGACTTCAAAAAAGAATATATGATGTGGCAAGCAACATCTAGAGGTAAAGTTTCAGGCATAAGTGGAGCTGTTGATATTAATGTAATTTATAAAAATAAAATTAAAAATTAATCATAAAAAAATAGGAATTTGATTCCTATTTTTTATTGTCATTAAACATCTTTTTATTACAAAAATATTCTTTAGAAATTAGTATTTCATCACCATCAAAGTATGTTGATTTTTTATCACCAATATATTCAAATCCTAACTTCTCCATTATCTTCCATGAACCAATATTTATCTTTGCAGCACTAGTTTTTATTTCTTCTATACCTACTTCATTAAACATATAATCTAACATTGTAAATGCTGCTTCAGATGCATATCCATGACCTTGATATTTTGGATCTATATACCAACCTACATCTCTAATTAATTCATTTTTTTCATCTTTTGATTGGCAAGTTATTTGTCCTATTACTATATTTGTATCTTTCAAAAATATACTCCAAGTATACTTTTGAGAATCTTCTTGAAGCTGAATACTTTCTATCTTTTTTTCATAAAATGGTTCTTGTCTATTCCAATCTAATAACTGTTCCATAAAAATATTTCGTGCTTTTTTTAAATCATTTATATTATCTTTTTTAAAATTATTTTTATTAAATATTCTATCTGGTGTTGGAAAATAATATTTATTAACATCTTCATTTATTAATATTTCCCATAATCTTTTTTGTTCTTTAATGGTTGGAATTTTTAAATCCAATCTTTCTGTATATAAGTTTTTTGTCATAATTATCACTCTCAAAATAATTATATCACAAATAAAAAACTTATAGTTTTGAACTATAAGTTAGTTATTTTTTCTATAAGCAAATGTTGTTTTAACTAATCCAATTAAACTAATTAATAACATTGCTATATATGTATATATACTATCTCCAGTTTTTGGATTTGAACTTGGAGTTGTTTCAGGTTCTGGTTCTGGAATTGGATCATCATTACCACCTTCACCGAAGTAAGTGTTAGTAATTGTAAATCCATCTGTCATATTTCCTTCTACTTCAACCCAATAATTCTCAACTTCAACTTCTTTGATTGTATATTCAATTTCTTTTCCATCTGCATTCTTAGCAGCTTCAAATGTATAAGTCCATCCATTTTCTTCACTTAGTAAAGTTGAATCAACTTCTTCTCCATTTGCTAATAATACAACCATAACTGTTTCTGGTCTCATACCATTATAGTTATCTTTATCATCCCATACTTTTGTAACACTAACCTTAACTGTTTCAACATCATGAGTATTTGTAATAACAAATCCATCTTCTAATGTTCCATTAATTTCAGTAGTATATCCTTCTACTTCTTTTTCTTCAACTGTATAAGCTATTTCAGCTTTTTCATCAAATTGTGGAACATTAAATGTATAAGTCCATTTATTATCTTCGCTTAATTCAACAGTTTCAACTGTTTCATCGCCATTCTTTAAATATACTGTTACACTATCTGGTCTAACTTTATCATTATTATCACTGTCATCCCATTCCTTAGTAACTACTATATCTCTCATAATTCTTTCCCAAGAAGCATATAAATTATAAGAACGTACTTCTGGGTTTTTAGATGGTACATCTGCTTCAAATGAAGTCTTAGTTGCTTTGTTTCCTTCTGAATCTAACCATCCTAGGAATCTATAACCAACTTTTTCAGGATCTTTTTCTAAAACATCACTTACGCTAACCTTATCAAATGTTTTAGCTGTTCCTAATAAATCTTTACCATCATATAAATTTAATGTAACGCTTGCTTGCCACCAAGCATAAGAATAAACTGTTCCTTCCCATTTACTTGGTTTGTTCTTTAAGCTATATGTGAATTCTGCATTTGCACAATCTTCACCTTCACAATATTTTTTATTAACGTCTACTTGATCGTCTTCTTCACCATCATTTAATTCAAATTGCCAATATAGGAAATTGTAATCCTCTTTTGGTGTTTTATCTTCTGGATTAGTGAATGTGTGTGTATATTCAACTACACCACCTGTTTTGCTTGACCAACTACCACTACCTGTTGATACTTCATCTTCATATATATGAGTTAAATTAGCTGTTGTGAATTCTTCCCAAACTGAATATATATTAATGTCTACATCTGATGTAGCAGTAACTTCTAATATCTTCTTAAGAGTTAAATATAAATTTTGCTTTTTATCAACATTAGAAATTCTTTCATCTTTTAATTCATAACTATCTAGAACTGTTTTCCATTCATCTGGAAATTCATATCCTTCACTACCAATAATATTTCCATTAGAATCTTTCCATCCTACAAATTTATATTCTAGTGCTCCATTTTTTTCTTTAGTCTTCATTTCATTATAAGCAAATGCTGTATATGTTGCATCTGCAGGAAATACTTGATCTAAATCTACTCTTTGTAATGAACCATTTGTATTAGTATTAATAACTTTAGTAGGATTCTTAATTGTTATTTCCTTATTATTGTTAGCAGGTCTAGTATCATAAATATGTAATGTAACTGATGCCATATAATTTGATTGCCATTTTGAAGACAATGTAATTTCAATATCTTCAGTTAATTCACCAACTGTAATATCTAATGTAGTTGGTTGTGTTGTTCCTTTATATGTTTTCTTAATACCTAATAGACCATCTAATAATGAAGTTTCCTCAACGTTATTAACTTGTTGATCATCAGTAGTAAACCAACCTAAGAATGAATATTTGTAATTTGTTTCAGAATCATTTACATAATTCATACCAATTGATTCTAATCCTACATATGACCATGTAGCAACTCTTGTATTAGTTGAATTACTTTTATAAGTCTTAGTAGTTGTTGTGTTTGTTCTTGTATCTACAAAATTAATTGTTAATACATGAGCAGCAGCTCTTGTTGCTTTAATAACTGGAGCTGGTTCTTCAACAACTGGTTCTTCTAAAGTTTGTGCTTCTGCAGTTTCATTTCCATCAACTACTGGTGTTTCAACAACAACTGGTTCTTCAGCAACTGTTTCTTCTACAGCTGGTACATCGCTAACCTTCTCAGTATCAACTTGATTAACTGTTTCTTCAGGAACTACAGTTTGTTCAGGTTGAACATTTTCGCTAACGGCAACTACTACAGATTCTTCTGCCTTAGTTTCTCCTTCCATAATATTTTCTTCTGCAACTACATATGAGAAGTTGAAAAAGAATACTGTTGCAATAACTACTATTGCTAATAATTTCTTAAGCATGACCTATTCCCCCTTACATGCGAGACAATATTATATTCAGAAAAAATGGGTTGTCAAGGCTTTTTTTTAAAAAGTTTTTTTGATTCGAAAATAAAACAAGTGTATCAAATATGATACACTGTGTAAACTGATTTTTTCCCTTCAAATGATTACTATACATGGTTAAAAGTAACATGTTTCAGCTATACATTAATGTACATTAATATTATATATATATATATATAATAATATATATAGTATGTGTTTGTCATTTTATTTACATGTAAAAGAATACATGTAAATTTTATGTATCATTTTCGATACATAAGTGTCAATTTTTCCCTTTTTTTAGGCCAAAAATAATCATAAAAATAAGTATAGGAATTAATAAAAAAATTGAAATAATTATCTCTTTTATATAAATTTCTTTGTTAGTAACACATCTCTTAATATTATTTTTATTACAATAAATAATCTTTTTAGATGCTGGTTTTGGTTTACTATCATCCATTTCACTGAAAAAATATGTCTTATTCTTGTGTTCATATAGATATGAAACTTTATACTGTTCTCCACTTTTTTCATACATATAAAATACTGCTTCTAGTTCCAAATTATTATTTAAAAAGTATATATTTCTACCAATAAAAAATATGGCAATTAAAACAAATAAAATTACAAATATTGATATATATGAAACTCTATTTGATAATTTAACCATATTACCACATCCACATTATAATTTAATTATAACATACTTTTATTACTTAGTAAAAGAAACCAAATGCTTTAAGTTTTTAGGATTAAATTTATATTTAGCATACTCTATGCATGCTATTTTTTTGTCTGATAAAGTTACTATTATTGCTTCTCTACTTTTTGGAAATTCTTTTGATAGTGGGAACATATGACTTCTAATTATGTTACCCTCTTTCTTACTCAACGAATAATATTTAGATGCATTTTCATATGCTCTGATTGGATGCTCATAAGCAACTTTTAGCATCTTAGATTTAATTTGATCCTCAGTAAAGAAATCATGAAGAAGTGCAGCTCTTGTAGCAGCTTTATAATCCAAACCTCTTTTTTTAGTAGCTAAATAAGTTCTCTTAGCAACTCTAATTGAATGGTTCAATCTAGTAGTGCCATGATGATATTCATGATCTAACTTTTGATATTCTTTATTACTTAATATATCTTCTACAATGTCTATAAATTCTCTATCCATCATATTTTTATCACTCTTTCAGTACATTAATTTTACTATATAAAAAAAGAAAAGTAAACCTTTCTTACATTTACTTGTCTTTACCTGCGTCAATAATTTTCTTATTATATTTAGCTATTAATTTATTAATTCTAGTTTGATGTTTTTCTTCTAAATGTTCTAATTTCTTATCGCCTTTTTCTTTAAGTCTTCTTTGTTTAAAATTAAATTCTTTAATGTTTCCACCTATTTTATTCTTAGCATTATTTAAAATAATTCTAATATTTGGGAAGGCCTTTATAATTCTCTTATACCCCCACCCTAAATTAATTATTTTGTTAATAACAATCTTATTAATCTCTTCTGTATTATCACTCTCAACTAATTTATTTTCTTTTCCAATTCCATCCAAAATATTAAATGAGAATATCATATCCGCTATAAAAATAAGTGCTAATGAAATAAATAATATATCAAATGTTTTATCATTTAGATTGTTCAAAAATCCAAATAAAACCGGATTAACAAATCTAATTACAACAACACCTAATATTCCAAAAAATAGCATTCCTACTAAGCAAATTCTTCCATTTAGATTAATTTTATAATTACTATAATCCCACCATCTAGCATGAAATATTTTTTCTAGAACATAGCTTGTGAAGTATTCTAATATTGAAAAGATTACTATGCCTAATATAAATAGTACCAATAAATCTTCACTATATTTACTAAGAATTAATGTTGCTAATACTCCACCGCATCCATATATTGGACAATATGGTCCAACAAAGAAACCTCTATTTACTAATTTTTTATCTTCTATTATTGTTAATATAACTTCTATTAACCATCCAATAAATGAATATGTCATAAAAGCTAAAAAGTATAATCCTAAAGTATGTATCATTTAAATATCCTCTTATCTTGTTAATTTTAATGTGTAATCATCTGATTCATCTTCAGATAAATCATCATTATATAAACCAACTTGTTGTTGATTTTGTTGTTGTATTTGGAAAGCTATTAAATCTGCTTGAGCAGCAGGAAACTCTAGCATAGCAGTTCCTAAATAATCTAATAATTCTTGGTTTGGATTATATTCAAACATATCTATCACTCTCTTTCATAAATAGTTTTGAAAATTGCAAGTAATGCACATGATAATAATACGCCGCCAAAGATATCACTTAACCAATGCACCCCACTTAATAATCTACCTGCTAAAACTAAAGCAGTTAAAACGCATGTTACAATATCAAAATATTGAATATACTTTTTGTTAAAGTATGATTTACTAACTATTAATGACGATAGTCCTACACATAAAGCTAACATTGTATGTGATGATGGAAATGATGGTTCTAATTCTCCATCAATAAGAATTGGTCTATAGTTAATAGCAACTTTATCAAATAAAATATATAATGCAAATACTACTACATAAAAGCATCCTAAAATAATAATTTCTCTATCTATTTTAAATAAACTCTTTCTTTTAACTAATTGATATAAACCAATGCATGCATAAATAAATACTAACATAAGGATTACTATTCCTAAAAATTCGCTTAATTTATACATAAAATTATTTTGACCAATTAAATCTCTAAACCACCCATTCATTTTAGCAAAACCAACACTAGATCCATTAGGTCCAATTGGCTTAACATCTACTTTTATCAATAAGACTGTATATACAATAAATAAAATTGTTGATACTATTGCCTCGATAAGATTTTTCTTTTTCATATTATTCTCCTTCTTTCTTTAAATAATTATATAATGCTATTGTTCTACAAATACCAACTGCATTAGTTAGTTCTTTATATTCTTCCGTATATTTAATAACGTCTCTTACATCACACATTATTAATTCTCCATAATCATCTACATTATATATTTTAGTATATATTTTTCCTGTTTGACTTTCAAGTTCTTTTAATGATTTATATTGTGTATATAGATCTATAAATATTGAAGATGTAACTCTATATTCTTTACCATCTATATAAAAATTACACGACTCACCATGACACCTAACACTTCCTTGAATAGCAAAGCCTTCTTTAGTTACGTATGAAGTTGATAACCCCAATTCTTTCTTATTTGGTAAATTAAAATTACCAACAAGAGCTTTTTCTACTCTAGTTTCTCCTTCTAAAGTTGTTGTTTTAGATGGTGTAATTAATAAGTCATTATATTTGCAGTCTAATACCTGAGATAGAAATTTATTAAAATCTTCACTTGTTGACTTAACTCCACAATGGCCATGATATCCACCCATTATATTAGCTTTAGGATCATTTGTTAGATTTTTATTAATAGTCACATATTTATCACTATCTATGTCTAAATAAGTATTTCTTAAATTATATTTGTCTATTATATATTTATTAAATAATTTTTTATAACTCATTCTAGTATAGTCTTCCAATACATCAGCTAATATCATTAAAGGTATATCAGTATATTTATATATTCCCTTTAATGAAGGCACTAAATAAGCAGTTCTAAGTGCTTCTAGGGCTTCTTTTTTATTATGACACTCTCTTATATCTTTTTCAGTCCTATACTCATTATTGAAGCTAATTAAGTCCATTAAAGTCAACTCAGAAATATCTTCTTTATACAAACTACATATGTCCTTAACTTTAGTATCTAATGTTAGATTATAGTCATTCAAAACACTAAACAAAATCATCTCAGTATATACTTTACTCATAGAAGCTATATCAAAAATTGTTTCTTTATCATATTTATTTTTACCAAATGGTATATAATAATCTTCATCATTTATTCTAATAGATATTAATCCACTAAAAGGTTCAAACATAGGATATTTATTTATCCATCTTTTCATAATGTCATCCAATAAATTATTAAAAACCTCATTCATATCTTTATCTATATTGCTTTTTAATAATTCTTTATCTTGCAAAAATTCTAAATTATTTAGTATTTCATTAACCATGTTATCACCACTAATATTTTAATATATTATAATAATATAAACAAGGTAATTTTTGACTTATTAATGTATTTGTGATACAATTTACCCAATTTGTTTAAGGGGGTTATAATATGAAAAACATATTAGATATGTTATACGATTATAGTAATAGAACTATACTATTTGATGAACAAGCAGTATCAAGAATACTAGATATATTAATTAGTGAATATAATTTAGATGTTAAACATGCTATTAATAAAGATTTTGGAATAGAACGTGGGTACTTTTTGGATGATACAGTTCACATACTTCTTAATCATATGAATAGTGGTTTATTGAATGGAAAATATTGTATAAATGCAAAAGTTGAACAAAATTTGCCTCCATTCTATAAATTTTTTAGAATGAATTTAGAAATATTGCATACTTGCATGCATGAACTTGAACATGCACTTCAAGAAAAATATTACTATGAAAAAAACAAATCCGTAGAGCAACAATTAATTGCAGATGAAATTCATTTCGTTAAAAACTTACAAGAATTATCTATCTATTATGATGCAATTGAAAAAATTGAGACAGGAATTCCAAGGACAATTGAATTAATTAAAGCTAAAATATTCTATAATTTAAATTATAACAGATCTATAATTGAGCGTTTTGCGGAAATTCACTCAACTGAGAAAATATTACAAATGCTAGAAAGTGTTAGAAAAGATTTAAGTATAATATATAGATTAGAAGAATATTATTTGTATAAAGTAATGTTGCAATCATATAAAAATAGTCCTGAAGGGCCAAGTATTAAATTCTTATTTAATTTAGGATATCCTAATAGAGCTTTTTATTATAGAGGACTAGATTTATCTAGTGATGAAAGACTATACTATGGATTTGATTTATCAAGTGAAGAATTAGAAGAAAAGAAAAAGATATTAAGTGCTAAATCACTTTAATATCTTTTTTATTTTTTTGGTTTAGAAACCATAGCAAATATTATTTCTTTTAAATACCCTGCTACATTCTTATCAATCTTTTTCATACTATTATATACTGCCATAACATCTTGACTAGTAAATTTAACATCACTGCTATAATCTTTTTCTATATTTTTAAAAACTTCTTCAAAAGCAGATTTCATTTTTTCAGGATCTAAATTTAATAGTCCATTAATAGATCTATCATTAAGATTTTTACTAATAGTACTAAGTTTGCCTTCTAAAAAATATTCTCCAAACACACCCCAGTTAACTAAGAAGTGTTCATCAAATGCAATGGCATTTGTCTTCACAACATTATACTCTATGTTATACATTAGTGCACCTACTACACTTCCTGTAGGCAGATAATTCGTTAATTTATATTTAATATTATTAAATTTATTTGAATTAAATTCTTCTTCTCTTAATCCCGGGCCATCGTAATTAATTATCCTTTTTATTTTACTTCTTATAAATGCATTTTGTTCCATAGTGGCAACGATAGCTAAATTGCCACCTTTAGAATGACCAGTAACTATTACATCTTTATCTAAGAAATTAATATTCTTTTTTAAATAATCGATCCCTAAAATATGTGTGTTTGTAGGATATTCATAACCTAATCTAAAATTTTCCATCCATCCAATTAATGAACCATCTGTACCTTTAAAAGAAATTATTTTTTTTCTACCTATTTTAAAAACGCATGCCCCAAATTGTGTAGATTTATTTTTAATAATAATAAAGTTCTTTAAAGTCATTTTTTCATAACGAACAGAATCTTTGATGGAGTTAAGTATCTTATAAGCACCTTTTATCATTACTCCATGAATATCGTCTTCTTTGACTTTTAATTCGCTCAGTTTTCTTTCCTCATTAAAATTGTTCATGGGTAAATATATAAGTACATTGCAAATCAAAGTATCAATATCATTCCATTCATTTTCTTTGATACTTTTATTCTTATAATAATAAATATAGTCATAGATTGAATTATTCATATATAAAACCTCTACAATAAATTATATCATATATAAATGAAAAAATAGAAGTTTTACTTCTATTTTTATAACACATATATTATTAATTTTACTATTATTTTAAAAACACTAATAATATTAGCGCTATTGACTAATTATCAATGATAATTAACCATTATAATTATTAAACATTTATGCTATTTTTATAATTTAATTTTTAAAAAACTATTTTTTGTGATTTGCACTAAAATCATGTTTTAGATATAGTTAAAAAATGGAAAAAGAAATCAGAAACTTTATTTATAAATTTGGTAAGATACGCAACTTAGGGTATGTTAAAGCAATTAACAATGATAGTAGTGGCATTGGATTGACTTTTGAAAAACTATTGGGTAAAGAAATTGATAATTTTCCCTATCCAGATTTTCAAAACGTTATTGAAATTAAAACTAAACTTGCATATTCCAACAAACCAATTCATTTATTTAAACTATCTCCTAACTGTAATGACTTTTTTGATAGTAAAAAAATACTAGAAAAATACGGGCATTATAATCCGGGAAAACGTGCAACCAAATCATTTAATTGTACTATTTTTGCTAATAAAATAACCAAATCCGGGCTATTCTATTACTTTTCAATCGGAATTGACTATAAGGAGCAGAAAATTCTATTGTTAGTTTATAATGATAATTATAGATTAATTGATAATTCAATTTTCTGGACTTTTGAAAATGTTGAAAATGCTGTTTTAAGAAAACTTAAATGTCTAGCTTTTGTTCAAGTATGGGCTACACATAAAAACGGAATAAACTACTATAAATATTATAGATATGATATTTATAAATATTCTAACTTTTATAACTTTCTGAATTTAATTGAAAAAGGAATAATAAGCATTACGTTTTCTATGGATATTTATAATAGTGAAAAAAGACAAGGTCAAGTTCACGATCATGGTGTTTCATTTGACATAGATAAATCTAATTTGAATAAACTATTTTTTCAAATATATTAGAGTTGGTGAATGAACTATTATCGCCTGTAGTACTAAGACATTTTTTAGTTGGGGGCATAAAAAAAGTTCTTATTTCTAAGAACTTATTTACTTCATGGTCGGGAAGACAGGATTTGAACCTGCAACCCCTTGGTCCCAAACCAAATGCTCTACCAAGTTGAGCCACTTCCCGATTTTATGGTGCACTCAAGAGGATTCGAACCCCCAACCCTTTGATCCGTAGTCAAATGCTCTATCCAGTTGAGCTATGAGTGCATCTCTTGAGTCCCTATCTTTTGTAAAAAAATGGTGGCTTCAGTTGGAATCGAACCAACGACACCAAGATTTTCAGTCTTGTGCTCTGCCAACTGAGCTATGAAGCCATAAAAAATGGCGGTTCGTACGGGACTTGAACCCGTGATCTCTCGCGTGACAGGCGAGCGTGATAACCACTACACCAACGAACCATGGTTGCGAGAGGAGGATTTGGACCTCCGACCTTTGGGTTATGAGCCCAACGAGCTACCAGACTGCTCTATCTCGCGATCTTAAAATACGTGGCGGAGGAAAAGGGATTCGAACCCCTGCGCCGATTTCTCGACCTCCCGGTTTTCAAGACCGGTCCCTTCAACCAGACTTGGGTATTCCTCCAAATAAATTAAATAATGGTGCCCCAGGCCGGAGTCGAACCGGCACGGGCTTTTACACCCGCAGGATTTTAAGTCCTGTGCGTCTACCTATTCCGCCACTGAGGCACATTATATAAAATGGTGTCTCGCTGGGGATTTGAACCCCAGACCCCTTGATTAAAAGTCAAGTGCTCTACCGGCTGAGCTAGCGAGACATTTATAAAAAAGTGGTTGCCTCGGTTGGATTCGAACCAACGGAATGCAAGAGTCAAAGTCTTGTGCCTTACCACTTGGCTACGAGGCAATTAACAAGTGGTGGAGAGTCGTGGATTCGAACCACGGAACCCGAAGGAACAGATTTACAGTCTGCCGCGTTTAGCCACTTCGCTAACTCTCCATACTGGTGCCGAAAACAGGAATCGAACCCGTAACCTACTGATTACAAGTCAGTTGCTCTACCAATTGAGCTATTTCGGCATTAAATAAAAAAAATATGGTGGGCGATGAGAGACTCGAACTCCCGACCCCCTGCTTGTAAGGCAGATGCTCTAACCAACTGAGCTAATCGCCCATATTTTTTGCTTTTGCGATATTAAATATACCATTTATTGCCCTTTATGTCAAGAAAAAATGCAACTTTTATGGTGTTTTTGATGATTTTTTTAATTCTTCTAATTTTTCTTTAACCCAAGTATCTAAGTTTTCTTTTAGTGGTTCAAAGCCTCTACCTTCTTCTCTTATTTTCTTTCTCTTATTAGATTTTGCATTGAACTCTTTAGATGATAGTTTTACTTGTTTTTTCTCTTCGTCTATTTCTAATATTTTAGACTCTATTGTTTCTTCTAGTACGTACATTCTTTCTAAGCTACTTATGTACATATCAGAAATTTCAGATATATGTACCATACCTGTATAACCATCTTCTAATTTAACAAAAATACCATAATCAGTTATTCCTGTTATATTTCCACAAACTATATCTCCAACTTTATACTTTTTCATATCAATCACACTCAAATTATAACATATTTCAACGCAAATAAAAAACTAGTTTATGTAAACTAGTCATTTTTTATTATAATGTTGGAACATCTAACTCAGGTACTTCTGAGATATTATTTATTTGATCTAATGCAGCTGCCATTAAACTATCTTCGGCTGGAGCATCTACTGCAGCTGGAGTTTCCATCCCTAATGGAGCTTGTAAAGCAGTTTCAACATTTTCTTCTTTCTTTTCAGTTGCACCTAATAAATCAGCTTTATATTTTTCAACTTCTTCATCAACAACAGCTTTTAATCTTTCTTTTAATTGATCTAATGCTTTAACTATTGTTTCATTTAACATATTTGGATCAACTTTAGCTTCACTAGAAGCTGCTGGTGCACTTTGTGGCAATTCAGTTGGTGTTGGCTCCGGAGTTCCAGGAGTATTAACAAATAAGCTTTCATCAACACTTGTTGGTGCTTCTGCAACAACTTGATTATCCATTACTGGTAATGCCATTTCAGTAGGAACTTCTTCAACTACAGGCTCTGTAACTACTTCTGCTGGTCTATCAGGTATCATTGTTTGTAAGGCATCCAATGGCTCAACTTGAACAGGATTTCCTGTAGCAATATCACTTACTGGAGCCTCAGGTAAAATAAATTTTGGTCCAGCTGGTTCAGCTTCTGGAGTTGGTTCTGGTGCTGGTCCTAATGTAATATTTGAAGTTGGCTCTGGTGTTGAAGCAGGTCCAGCAGTGAAATCTAAAGTTTCAGTTACACCTTCGGCTGGCTTTTCTCCCACTGCATCAAAAGTTTCAATAGTTTCAGCCTTTTTAAAAGCACCTTGTTTTCCAAGTGGACAAGGATCTCCTTGAAGATGTTCATCACTAACACCAATTGCTTTTCTAGCATTTGTATAATCAGCAGTAGCAACTACTTGCCCTTGCAATAATTTTTCTAATTGTCCTTCCATTTCCATGATGTCTCACCTAACTTTCAACAATTTGTTTCATAGCTTCTTTTACTTTACTCCACATTTGATCATCTTTAATTCCTATTAAGCTATAAACACCTGGCTCACTTTCAACAAATTCAGAAATATATATTTTACTCATTCCATCAGCTATCTTTTCACCTTTAGATAGAATAACAAAACTCTTATTAATATCATTTAATTTAAATGCATTAATTAAATCAACTTCTTCCATTGTTCCATCCATATTTTTTACAGATATCTTATTCATAAGCCACTTCCTCTCTATCATTTCTCATTATAATAATATCACAATGCAATAATAATATCAATTAATTCGTGATTTTATTCCTCTTTTTTTAATATAAAATATTTGCACCCATAAGCACAATTTTCTTTTATATATTTATCAACATTTTTATAATCATTTATTTTATTAAAATTCTTATTATCTTTATCATTAAAACCTTTTAATCTTAATTTTGAATAAGCTATATCTCCCACAATATAATCATATTCTTCAAAGAAGGATGTATATTTTTCTTTAAACATTTCTTCATCGAATCCATCTCTATAATCTTTTATTAATTTATATTTTTTCCCTTCTACTTCAATTATCTTTTCCATAATTCCACCCTCACTGCTTATTATAACACAAAAGTTGATTATATCTAATAATCAACTAAAATATGTTCCAATCTAGGATAAAGTTTAATATTAAAAATACTGTAACTAATAACATAATAATTGTTACTACAATTGCTATCTTAGAAAATGAACTTGATGTGTCTTTTTCTAAATCTTCAAATCCTTCAAAATCTGATTTATTAAATGTCATTGAATTGGTATAAAAGGATTTATCTATAGTAGATATCTTTGGTGAAGTTTGAGTTAATGCATCTTCTAAATTAGTATTTGTATTAGTATAATCATTTGTTTCTTCTAAATTTTCCTCATCTTCTTCAGAATCTTCTTCAATATCTTCCAAATCTTCTATATCCTCTAAATCTTCTTCAACTTTTGCATTCTTTATATTTTCTTTTTCAATGTTAATTTCTTGTGTAAAATCATTACCAGGAATAATAGCATCTTCTAAGTCTTGAGTAATACTCAATAATGTATCTCTCAACTCATCTTCCTTATCTGCCATTCCCATTACTACTGTCTCTTCTTCTTCATTACCCATCAAATCTTCAAATAAGTCTTTCTTTTTGCTTCCATGGCTTTGAATATCTTGAATTAATTCAACAATAGTTTTTTCTTCAGTATTTAATTCATCTATTGGTCCAGTTATATCTGGATCTTCCTCTTCAGCAGCTTGTTCTTTTATTTTTATACTCTTTAAAATATCTATTTGCGTTTGAGAATTATTTATTTTTCTATATCTATTCTCTTCATAATCTACTTCTCTATTACCCCTTGCTCTTTCTAGAACTGAGTTAATATCATAATCTTTTTCTTCTAATCTTTCCACTACTTGAGGTTCTTCTTTTGGTAACTCTAGTGATACTCTTCTACTTTCTTTTTCATCATTATCTAATGTACTTAAATATTTCTTTATTTTTTCAATATCTATTTCTTTTTGAGCATCAGAAATAACACTAACATTAGTGTTAGTTTTTAATCTTGATAATTCACCCATATCAGTTGAATTATAAATACTCTGATTTTTCTTAGTACGACTCATATTTTCATATTCTTTTTCGTACTTTTCCATCCTAGATGTACTCATAGTATCACCACTATAATTTTATCATAAACGTTTTTTATTTTCAATAAAAGATATGTTATAGATTTTTTGCATTTTTTGATATATAATTGTTTTAAGAGGAGATTAAAAAATGGAAAAATTAAAGGTTAATGAAGGATGCTTAGGCTGTGGACTTTGTGTTAATGCAAATGATAAATATTTTGAAATTAATGATCAAGGATTAAGTTCAGTAAAGCAAGAAGAAGTTGATGAAGAAGACAAGAAAGATTTATTAAATATTATTGAATCTTGCCCAGCTGGAGCAATTGTTATTGAAGAAGAAAAATAAGTTTGAAAATCAAACTTATTTTTTATTTACTAAACTATATAATTGTTTAACTTCTTTTATAGATAATTTTCTATATTCACCTATCTTTAAACCAGTTAAATCTAAAAAAGCATAATTTGTTCTTTTTAGTTTTAATACTTTATGATTAAATAAATTGAACATATTTTTTACTTGATGATTTCTGCCTTCTGTTATAGTAATTTCAACATATGATTTATTATTCTTTTTATCATATTTTTTAAGTTTAACGATAGCTTTTTTAGTCTTTACTCCATCAAGAATAACGCCTTTTGATAATTCATGAATTTCTTTACTATTAACAAGTCCATCTACTTTAGCTAAATATGTTTTAAATACATTACCTTTTGGATGTGTTAGTTTATTTGTTAATTCTCCATCGTTAGTAATCAATAATAATCCACTAGTATCATAATCTAGTCTTCCTACTGGAAAGACTTTTTCTTTTGTATCTATTAAATCAATAACTGTTGTTCTACCCTTTTCATCATGAACAGAACAAATTACTTTTTCTGGTTTATATAATAAATAATAATCTTTTTCTTCTTTTAAAATTACGTTATCTTCAACACTTACTTCATCTTTATCATTTACTTTAAAACCTAATTCAGTTATTATTTCTCCATTTACTTTAACTTTTCCTGCTAGGATTAATTCTTCACTTTTTCTTCTTGAAGCCACTCCACACGCACTTAAATATTTTTGTAATCTTTCCATAGAAATCACCTACTAATCATTCTACAATAAATTAAATAAAAAAACTAGTTTTAAAACTAGTTTTTAATTACATGCATCTTTTCCAGATAAACAATTAATAACACGATCATAGTATTCCATTCTAGTTAAACCTTCTGTTACCTTTTCAATGCTACTTGGTATACCTTTAATACCAACTTTTTTAACATCATAGTTTCCACCAGAAACACCTACTCTAAAGCCATATTTTGACCATGCAATTTGACTAACATCTTGATCATTGAAAGCTTCAATTAATTTCTTACCATTTTCAGATAATGCTGCAATACAGTGAGAGTTCCAAATAGTTGGTGCTGGGTAAAGAATTACAACATCTTTTTCCACTTGTTTCCATCCTGCTGGATTAGCATTTGCAAAATCAATTAAACTTTTTTCATAATCAACTATGATTGGTTTAGTTCCCATACCTGTTTTTAAGAAGAATGAGAATAAATCAGCTGGAGTGTTATTCATATAACCACTCTTTTCATAGAATTCTTTTAATTTTGGTAATGCTTTGCCAATTGATTCATCAGTTAAATTTTGATCTGTTAATGTTGCTAATAATAGTCCATAATATGTTGCTCCAGGAGATGAAGTTACTGGGTCAACTGAACCAATATTAATTGAACCATATATGTTAAGACCTAAATCAGACCATTTCTTTCCTTCTAAAATATAATCCATTAATTTTTTCATATTAGTAATGTAATATACACCATCTTCTTGTGTAACAATATCTTCTTTAATGAAAGCTTCTACTACTGGCTTCCAACTATACATAACTATTGGTGTATTAAGTACATAATCGCCACCTAAAACTCTATATCTGTTAGCTTCTTGTAATAATGGATCTGGATCTGTTTGATATTCCTCATAATATCTTCTATCAGAGAAGAATATTAAATCATAAGGATCGCCATTTTCTCTTCTTACATCAACCTTAACAGTTTTTCCGTTACTCCATGAATCTTGAGTAAATCTAAATCCATATTTTTTAGCAAATATTTCGTTGATTTCTTCATCAGCAAGTAGATTTTCTTTTCCACCACCTACTGCTCCAGTTATTTCAATTGTGTTGTTAACAAATGCTGATTTATTTTTTACAGCAACAGCTATTAAAATAACTACAACTAATATTACTACTCCAATTACTATTGAAATAATTTTTTCTTTTTTCATTTTCTTTCACTTCCTTCATCTTCTTCAAAAGTTGACAACATTTCAAATTTTTTCATTTCATAATTAATTTGTTTATCTTTATTTTTTAAAACTTCTTTATAAAGTTTATTGCATTCTTGATCTATTTCTTTTAAATATACATTCATTTTTAATATTAATTGATTTTCTGTAAATGATTTATCTTTTATTTTTTCAATCTTCATATATTCAACCATATTCTTAGTTGCAAATGTTAAATAATAATCTAATGAATTATATATAGGTGTTGCATTTGCAGGTTTTGTTTCTAAGTATTTAGTTAAGTTCTGACAAACATCAACGATACTTGATAACTTATCTCTAATTTGTTTATCTTTTATTCTTTCCTTATAACTATTTAATCTTGATAAATCAAATTGATACCTTGCTAATGCTTGAGGATCATATATTCTTAAGTCTTTTCCTTTAAATAGGAATATTCCTGCACAATATGCAACAGCTGCTAGAAGCAAAGATATCCAAAGATAGAAATCTAAAAATAGATATAATACTATAAAAACTATAGCGCCAGGAATAACTGCATAAACATATCTTTTTTGAAAGCCTATCATTAGTTATAACTCCTAACTTCTTTAAATGCGCCTATTAAATTAGATCTTCCATCGAATACTTTTGCATTTGTTAATTCAGCTATATCTTCTAATTCAGATTCTCTAGCAGAACCGAACATAATACTATAAATTGGTACTCCAGCGTATTTTCTATAATCTCTTTCTAATGATGAATAGCTACCTCCATTTGATTCACCATCTGTCATTAATATAACTGTTTTTGTATATTCATTTCCATATGTTCCAAGCATTTGTAATGCTGACTGAGCACATCCATAAATATTTGTTCCACCAGATGGATATAATCCATTAATATTACTTATTAATTCTCCTGTAGTTCTTCCATCAAAAGTTTGCCATACATTTTTAACTTCTCCTGCAAATGGTAAAACAAATATTTTATCTTGTCTAGAAAATTGAATAAATTCCTCTTTTGCTTTATTAAAATCTAAAATATAATCCATTGCTTCTTTTAATTGAGTTTCTCCTTCACCAGACATACTTCCACTAAAGTCTAAGCAGAATGCTACAGCAGATGGTTTTCTTAAAGCATCAATATAGAATATAATTGCATCATTCATAACTTCTTGTGATGGATATTTAGTAGCATTTAAATATTTTGTTGTATCAATACCCCATCTCTTATTAAATGTTACTGAATCAGCATTAGCATTTACTCCACCATACCAAGTTCTCTTACCTAGTTTTTCTAATGCTAATTGTTCATCTAATCCTAATAAGAATGATTGTAATAATAAGAAGTTTTCTTTCTTATCTTGTCCAAAATCTAAATATGCAAATGGGCTATCATTAACAGCAACTCCATCAACAGGATAAATTAGATATAACGGATCTTTGTTTTGATCCTCTAATTGTTTATTAATTCTAATTAAAGAAGATTCTGTTGCGATAACTGCATCATAAGCACTTGAATTTAAAAACATATCTTCCAAGAATGAATCACTACCACTAACTCTTTCTACACCAGAAAATAGTGCTTTTAAATCTTTTTCTAGAGTTGGATTTTTTAACATTTCACTTGTTAATATTTCTGGAGATCCAGCTAGTGCATTTAAAAATCCTAAATATGAAATTAAACCAGTATTTGTCTTAGTAACTGATGTCATAACATATTTTAATTTTCCTTCTTGAATTGCTTTGATAATATCTTTGTTATATACTTCTCCAGATGTAAAACCTAAATTTTTTGCTTTTGTTTTTTTGATACCAAAAACAACTGGATTTATGTTAATTGATTTTGAATCTGTTACTTTTACATTATTTAACATGTATACCCAAACTGAATTTGATAACCATATTGCATCATAATCTTTATTTCCACCTTCAAGAATATCAACAGCCTCTAGATCATCTGCATAATCAATATGTAATTTTATTTTGTTTTTCTTGGCAAAAGCCATCAAATCTTTTTCTACATCTTTATTATCTGGATTAGAAAGTAAGTAAAAATTTTTGTCTTTAAATTTAAATATACCAGACCCAGGTTCACTTCCAGATAACAAAAATAATGATATGATTACTGCGATTATTATCAATACGCCTAACTTTTTCAAATCTACCACCTATCCTCTAATTTATAGTATAGCACAACTTTTTTTCACGAACAATAAAAGAAGATTAGTTTTTAAAACTAATCTTAGAATTTCATATTTTTCATTTGTTTCATCATTGTTTTCATTTGTTCAAATTGTTTTAGTAATCTATTAACATCTTCAACTTTTTGTCCACATCCTGAAGCAATTCTTTGTTTTCTTGTTGCTTTTATTATATCTGGATTTTTTCTTTCTTCAGGTGTCATTGATAAAACAATTGCCTCAGTTCTAGCCATAACTTTAGGATCAATTTTTACATCATTAAGACCCATTTTACTAGCACCAGGAATTAATTTAATTAGATTTTCTAGAGGCCCTAATTTTTTAATTTGTTTATAAGTTGATAAGAAATCTTCTAAATCAAATTTACCTCTTTGCATTTTTTTAGCAGTACTCATCATTTCATCAGTATCAAGTTCTGCTTCAGTCTTTTCTATAATAGACATTAAGTCACCCATACCAAGAATTCTTTGTGCTATTCTTTCTGGATAAAATTCACTTAATCCATCTAATTTTTCTGAATCACCAATTAATTTAATTGGAATGTTAGTAAGATGTCTAAGTGAAAGAGCAACACCACCTTTAGTGTCTCCATCCATCTTAGTAAGAACGCAACCAGTCAAATGTAGCTTATCATTAAATCCAGTAATTACATTAATAGCATCTTGTCCCATCATAGCATCTATAACAAGTAATTCTTCATTTGGTTTAACTTCATTTTCAATATTAACAAGCTCATTCATTAAAGCTTCATCTATTTGTAAACGACCTGCTGTATCTATAAGTATATAATCATATCCGTTTTCTTTAGCATAATTTATACCATTTTTAGCTATTTCTACGGGATTGCCTTTTCCTTCATCATATACTTCAATATTAAGTTGTTTTCCAATAGATTTTAATTGATCAATAGCTGCTGGCCTATAAACATCGCATGCTATAAACATAGGTTTTTTAGCATGTTTTTTTCTAACCATATTACCTATTTTACCAATAGTAGTAGTTTTTCCACCACCCTGAAGACCAACTATCATAACAATTGTTGGTTTCTTGTTTAATTCTAAAGGAGCAGCATCTCTGCCTAACAAATCAACTAATTCATCTTTAAGTATTTTAACAAACATATCACCTGGTTTAATACTTTTTCTTACTTCTTCACCAAGTGCTTTTTCTTTTACTTTATCTATGAATTCTCTAACTATTTTAACATTAACGTCTGCTTCTAATAAACATAATCTTATTTCACGAACAATATCGCTAATATTTTCTTCGTTTATTACACCTCTAGATTTAATATTACTAACTACTTTTTGTAATCTTTCGCTTAAATTTTCAAACATAGTTTAACTCCTTTTAGTCAATTGCATTATTTCTACAATAAGAATATTCATTTGTGAAAGCTTCTAATTTCTCTCCTAATCTTATATTAGTTACTATTAAAAACACATTTGATGCAATTACAAATATCAAAAATATTGATATAAATATAATTGCTAAGTTTTTAATCTTTTTCAATTTCTTAAACATAATTTCACCACCATATTATATCATAATTGGAACGTATTTATTCCAAATTTTTCTACTTCAGTTATTTCTCTTTCTTCTTGAGTTTGATCTTCACCAAATTCACCATTTAATGTTGGATTCATTTCTTCTTATATTGCTTATACTATTTTTAATACGATTTAGCATCATATCACCTGTTATCATTTTAACATTATTTTATCAATAAAAAAAGTACTCAATTAATGAGTACTTTTATATTATTCTAAAGCTCCTTTAACAGTTTCTTCATTTGCATCATCTGTTAAGAATTTTTCTTCTAATACTTCTGCAGCGTCATCATCTAAAAGTTCATTTTTTAGCATAACTTCAATATTGTTATATTGTTTTGCACCAGTACCAGCAGGAATTAACTTACCAAGAATAACGTTTTCTTTTAATCCGTTTAACATATCAACTTTACCACGAGTAGCAGCATCTGTTAATATTCTTGTTGTTTCTTGGAATGATGCAGCTGATAAGAATGAATCTGTTTCTAAAGATGCTTTTGTAATACCTAACATTACAGGTTTTCCTGTTGCTGGTACGCCACCACTTAAGATAACTGGCTTATTGATTTCAGCAAATTCTCTTAATGGAACATTTACTCCTTCAACTAAGTTAGTATCTCCTGGATCTACAACTTTAACTTTAGTAATCATTCTTCTAACAACTGTTTCAACATGCTTATCTGAAACATCAACACCTTGACTCTTATATACATTTTGTATTTCTTTTAAGATATATTGTTCAACTGTAGTTGGGTCAGTTACAGCAAGTAATTCTTTTGGACTAATACTTCCTTCAGTAAGTGCTTGTCCTGCTACTACTTGGTCACCTTTTTCAACTTTTAGTTTAGCATTATATTGAGTAACATGTTCTCTTGTTTCAATATCATTTGTAATGTAAATTTTAAATCTACCATTTTTATCATCTGTAATCTTAGTAATCTTACCATCGATTTCAGCAATTGTTGCTTTTGCTTTTGGAATTCTTGCTTCGAATAACTCTTCAACTCTTGGAAGACCTTGAGTGATATCAGCAGCTGATGCAACACCACCAGTGTGGAATGTACGCATTGTTAACTGAGTACCTGGTTCACCAATTGATTGAGCAGCCATAATACCTGTTGCTTCTCCAACTTCAACAACATTTCCAGTTGCTAAGTTAAGACCATAACATTTTTGGCAAATTCCATTAGCGCATTTACATGTAAGAACGCTTCTGATTTCCATCTTAGAGATTCCAGCAGCGATAATTTTATCAGCTATTCTTTCAGTAATTAATGCACCTTTATCAACAAGAACTTCTTTTGTTTCAGGATGTATAACTTTTTGATTTGAATAACGTCCTACTATTCTATCTCTAAATGATTCAATTACGTTTCCACTCTTTTCATCTATGAATGCTTCTACTTCAATTCCTTGGATAGTTCCACAATCTTCTTCTTTTACAATTATATCTTGTACTACATCAACTAAACGTCTTGTTAAGTATCCAGCATCTGCAGTCTTAAGAGCTGTATCTGCTGTACCTTTTCTAGAACCGTGTGTTGATAAGAAGAATTCTTGAACGTCTAATCCTTCTCTAAATGATGCTAGGATTGGAATTTCTACTTGACCACCATCTGGTTTAGCCATAATACCACGCATACCAGCTAGTTGTCCTAATTGGTTAGCAGAACCTCTGGCTCCAGAATTAATAATCATTGAAAGTGGATTTTCAACATCTTCTTTTAAGATGTCTCCTAATTTTCCTTGAACATTAGTAGTTGCATCTGTCCATAATTTAATAACTTTATTATGTCTTTCTTCATCAGTTATAAGACCACGTTTAAATTGTTTATTAATCTTTTCAATAGTTTCTCTTGTTTCAGCAATAATACTATCTTTTTCATGGTTAATTGGAATATCAGAAAGTGATATTGTAATACCAGACTTAGTACTATATTTGAAACCTAAATCTTTTAATTTATCTAAGAATATTGAAGTTTCAGTAGTCTTATATCTCTTAAATATTTGAGCAATTATTTTTCCTAAATCCTTTTTAACTAATGCAGGAATTACTGGCATACTTGCTACAACTTCTGGTAAGTTTTGTCCTCTTTCAATAAAGAACTTATCTGGAGTCATAAACTCAATATTTTCTTTGCTTCCTTCATTAATATATGGATAAGTATCTGGGAAAATTTCATTAAATATAATTTTACCAGCAGTAGTTACTAAATATTTTTCTTTTTGTTCATCTGTCCAAATCTTATGTTTAAATGCTTTTGTTGGAATACAAATTCTTGTATGAAGAGTAATTTCTCTTCTTTCATATGCCATTAAAGCTTCATTTGGATCTTTAAATGCTTTACCTTCATTTTCTTCACCAGGAAGTTCTAAAGTAATATAATAATTACCTAAAACCATATCTTGTGATGGAGTAACAATTGGTTTACCATCTTTAGGGTCTAAAATGTTATTAGCACCTAACATTAATAATCTAGCTTCAGCTTGAGCTTCTTCACTAATTGGAATGTGAATAGCCATTTGGTCACCATCGAAGTCTGCGTTAAATCCAGAACATACAAGTGGGTGTAATCTTAAAGCTTTACCAGATACAAGTACTGGTTCGAATGCTTGAATTGAAAGTCTATGTAGAGTTGGAGCACGGTTTAATAATACTGGATGTTCACGAATAACATCTTCAACTACATCCCATACTCTTTCATCTTGAACATCTATAATCTTCTTAGCAGCTTTAATATTGTGAGCAATTCCTCTTTCAACTAATTGTTGCATAACATATGGTTTGAATAATTCTAAAGCCATATCTTTTGGAACACCACATTGATACATTTTTAGATTTGGTCCTACTACGATAACACTACGTCCTGAGTAATCAACACGTTTACCTAGTAAGTTTTGTCTAAATCTACCTTGTTTTCCTTTTAACATAGAAGATAATGATTTAAGAGGTCTATTACCTACACCTTGAACACTTCTTCCACGTCTTCCGTTATCGATTAATGCATCTACTGCTTCTTGAAGCATACGTTTTTCATTTTGAACAATGATTGTTGGTGCTTCTAATTCAATTAATTTTTTAAGACGATTATTTCTATTAATAATTCTTCTATATAAATCATTTAAATCAGAAGTTGCAAATCTTCCACCAGGAAGTTGAATCATTGGTCTTAAATCTGGTGGTAATACAGGAAGAACATCTAAGATCATCCATTCAGGTCTATTACCACTATCTAAGAATGCTTGTAAGCAATCTAATCTCTTAATTAATCTTAATTTCTTTTGACCTTGTGCTTTATCTACTTCTTTCTTTAAAGCTTCTACTTCTTTTTCAAGATCAACTTCTTGTAATAATTCTTTAACTGCTTCAGCACCCATTCCTACTCTGAATTCATCACCATATTTTTCATAATATGCTCTGTATTCTTTATCAGATAATGTTTGCTTTTTAGCAAGTGGAGCAGTTCCTGGATCTAATACTATATAACTTACGAAATATAATACTTCTTCTAATTCACGAGGTGAAATATCTAAAACTAGACCCATTTTTGGAGGTACTCCTTTAGCATACCAGATGTGAGAAACAGGACTAGCTAATTTGATATGTCCCATTCTCTCACGTCTAACTTTAGCACGAGTAACTTCTACACCACATCTATCACAAATAACATTTTTATATCTTAATCTTTTATACTTTTTACAAGTACATTCAAAGTCTTTTGTTGGACCGAAGATTTTTTCACAGAAAAGTCCATCTCTTTCAGGGTTTAAAGTTCTATAATTGATTGTTTCAGGTTTTTTAACTTCACCATATGACCATTCAAGAATCTTTTCAGGAGAAGCAATACCTATACGAATTCCTTCAAATTCATTAACATCTATCATTATTCTTCACCCCTTTCATATTCATCTTCAAAATTATCATCAAGTCCATATTCTTCTTCGTAATCTAGATCATCATCGTCAGGATCGAAATCCTCAATATCTGAATAATCTTCATCATCTAATTCTTCATCAGGTTGAACGTCTTCATATTCGCTTTCATCAGTCTCTGGTTCTTCAGGTTTTCCTATTTCTTCAATTGATACTGGAGTATCTTCTTTATCTTCTTCTCTTTCAAGATCTTTGATATTTCTTAATTCTCCTTTGTTATCTATCATTTGAATATCTAATCCTAAAGCTTGGAATTCTTTAATTAATACTCTAAATGATTCTGGAATACCTGGACTTGGAACAGGTTTACCTTTAACAAGTGCTTCATATACTCTTACACGTCCTACTACATCATCTGATTTAACAGTAAGAACTTCTTGTAAGATATGAGCAGCACCATATGCATATAATGCCCAAACTTCCATTTCTCCAAATCTTTGACCACCGAATTGAGCTTTACCACCAAGTGGTTGTTGAGTAACTAATGAGTAAGGTCCAGTTGCACGAGCATGAATCTTATCATCAACCATATGTACAAGTCTTATCATGTACATAACACCAACAGCTACACGTTTATCAAATCTTTCACCAGTACGTCCATCATAAACCCAAGATTTATAATCAGGATCAAGTCCAGCTTCTTTAGTTTGTTCAATAATGTCTTCTTCAGTAGCACTATTGAATATTGGTGTTGCATAATGAACGCCTAATTTCTTACCAGCCATTCCTAAGTGTAATTCTAGGATTTGTCCTAAGTTCATACGAGAAGGAACACCTAGTGGGTTTAATATAATATCTACTGGAGTACCATCTGGTAAATATGGCATATCTTCTTCAGGTAAGATAAGTGAACAAACACCTTTGTTACCATGACGACCAGCCATTTTATCTCCAACTTGAATCTTTCTCTTCTTAACTAAGTAAACTCTTACTATTTTTGAAACACCTGCTGGTAATTCATCAGAGTTTTCTTTAGTAAATATTTGTACATCATGTACAATTCCTGAGCATCCATGTGAAACTCTTAGTGAAGTATCTCTAACTTCTCTTGTTTTTTCACCAAAGATTGCATGTAATAATTTTTCTTCTGAAGATAATTCTTGCATTCCTTTTGGAGTAACTTTTCCAACAAGAATATCATTTTCTTTAACTTCAGTACCGATTCTTACAATACCATTTTCATCTAAGTTCTTACGAGCTTCTTCTGAAATATTTGGAATGTCTCTTGTAAATTCTTCTGGTCCTAATTTTGTATCACGACATTCAATTTCTTTCATTTCTAAATGGATAGATGTAAGAACATCATCTTTAACTATTCTTTCATTTAGGATAACAGCATCTTCATAGTTATAACCATTATAAGTCATGAATGCTACTACTAAGTTTTTACCTAAAGCAATTTCTCCTTGGTCAGTAGAAGGTCCATCAGCAATGATTTCACCTTTATGAACTTTTTCACCTTTTTTAACAATAGGTCTTTGATTATAACAAGTTTCTGCATTACTTCTTTGATAACTAATTAATTCATATACTCTCTTTTCTTTAGAGTTAGCTACGATAATTTTCTTAGCATCAACATATTCAATAACACCATCTATATCACTAACTACTGAACATCCGCTATCTCTAGCAATTGCAGCTTCAACACCAGTTCCTACAATAGGAGCTTCTGTAATCATTAGTGGTACAGCTTGTCTTTGCATGTTTGCACCCATTAATGTTCTGTTAGCATCGTCATGTTCCATGAATGGAATCATACTTGTTGTAACAGATACGATTTGTGATGGTGAAACATCAATATAATCTACTTTATCAGGTGTAACAATTAAGTTATCTTTATTAAATCTAACTGGTACTTGTTCATCTGTAATTACCCCATTTTTATCTACATTAATAGTAGCTGGGCTAATATAGTAATCTTCTTCTTCATCAGCAGTCATATATACTATTTCATCAGTAACAGTATTATTAACTACTTTTCTATATGGAGTTGTAATAAATCCATATTCATTTACTCTTGCATATGATGCAAGTGATGTAATTAAACCAATGTTTTGACCTTCTGGTGTTTCAATTGGACAAATTCTACCATAGTGTGATGGATTAACGTCACGAACTTCCATACCAGCTCTTTCTCTTGATAAACCACCAGGTCCAAGAGCACTAAGTCTTCTCTTATCATTTAATTCAGCAAGTGGATTAATTTGATCCATGAATTTTGAAAGTTGAGAACTTCCAAAGAATTCTTTTAATGCTGCTGTTACAGGTCTAATATTAATTAATGATTTTGGTGTAACTGCATCTATTTCTTGAGTAGACATCTTATCTCTAATTTGTCTTTCCATACGTGCAATACCAATTCTAAATTGATTTTGGATTGTTTCACCAACTTGTCTTACACGTCTATTTCCTAAGTGATCTATTTCATCATATTTACCAATACCATATAATAAGCAAATATAATATGATAATGAAGCATATACATCAGAAATAGTTAATCTCTTAGTATCAATTGTTTGATCATTACCGATAACTTTAATGATTTTATCTGAATCATCATTAGCATATACTAAAACTTCTTGAATTTTATTATATGTGTCAAGTTCTTCGTTAATAGTCACTTCTTTTACACCATATCCATTTTGGAATAATGGTTTAATTTCTTCTAAGATATCTTTAGTAATAACTGTTCCTTTTTTAACAACTACTTTATTACCATCTTTAATATCTTGAGCTATTTTATTGTTAATTAATCTATCTAATACGTTTAATTTCTTATTGAATTTATATCTACCAACTTTACCTAAATCATATCTAAATTTATCAAAGAATCTAACGATTAATTGGTTTTTAGCTGAATCTAAAGTAGCTGGTTCACCTGGTCTTAATTTTTCATATATTTCAATTAATGCTTCATCAGTATTCTTAGTAGAATCTTTTTCTAAAGTATTAATTAAATATTCATCTTGACCAAATAATTCAAGTATTTCTTCATTAGATGAAAGTCCTAATGCACGTAATAATGTAGTAACTGTAACTTTTCTAGTTCTATCAATTCTTACATACAAAATACCCCTGGCATCTAATTCATATTCTAGCCAAGTTCCTTTATTAGGTCTTACTTCACTTGAAATGATATTTCTACCACTCTTATCTACTTCATTTTTGTAATAGCAAGATGGTCCCATAACAAGTTGACTATTAATAACTCTTTCTGCTCCATTTATAATAAATGATGCAGTATCAGTCATTAATGGCATATCACCTAAGAATACTTCTTGTTCTTTTACTTCTCCAGTCTCATTTATAAATAGTCTAGCTTTGACTTTTAAAGGAGCTGCATAAGTAACTTTTCTTTCACGACTTTCCTTAACAGAATATTTTGGCTCATCAAAATAATAATCACCAAATTCTAATGATAGTGATCCTGAAAAGCTTTCTACTGGGAAAATGTCATCAAATACTTCTCTAATACCTTCCTTTAAAAATAAGTCAAATGAATCTTTTTGAACTTCTAAAAGATTAGAAAGTTCTAGCGTACTACGCTTTGTTGAGAAACTTCTTCTTTCTCTATGGTCACCAAATTTAACAGTTTTGTATGCCACTATTTCACCCCAATCCTAAATTTTTAAAGAACACAAATTTTAATAATAAAACAAATGTACTGCAATTTATAATTTTAGCACATATGTTTTCAATATGTCAACAGTGTTTTTTAAAAATTAATTTTTTCTTACTTTATATATAAAGTAACCTTTTTCTTTGCTAATCGTTTCAATTTCACATTTGTTTTCTTTTATTATTTTTGCTATTGATAGTGCACCTTGATCTTTACGAATTACAAAATATAATGTTCCATTTTCATTCATATGATCAAAAGCACCAAGTAATATTTCTAATACTTTAGCTTTACCTACTCTAATTGGTGGATTAGTTATAACAACATCATATTTGTCTTTAACTTCACTATAAGCATCACTTTCGAAAATATTACCATTGAATTCTTTTAATTTTTTAGTATTTCTTTTTGCTAAATGTACTGCTCTTTTATTGATATCTATCATATCAACATATGATTTATTAACAACAGATATTACTGTTCCAATAAAACCATACCCGCATCCTACATCTAGTACTCTTAAGGGTCTTTCTTCAACACTTAAATAAGTTTCTAATAATAGTTTGCTTCCATAATCAATATATTTCTTAGAAAACACACCATTATCTGATAAAAATACAAACGAAAAGGAACTATATTTATATACGAGTTCTTTAACATTACTAACCAAATTTTTATCGTTTGTAAAATAATGACTCATTAAATATAGTTCCCCTTTCTTCGTATTATTTTTACTGCGTCCTTATAACGCAAAAAACCCTTTGTAAATAAAAGGGTTATTATTTTAGTTATTAGATTAAGCTAATTCTACAGTAGCGCCAGCTTCTTCTAATTTAGCTTTTAATTCATCAGCTTCAGCAGCAGGAATTCCTTCTTTAACGTTTCCACCAGCATCAGCGATATCTTTAGCTTCTTTAAGACCTAATCCAGTTACTTCTCTAATTACTTTAATAACTTGTAATTTTTGAGCACCAGAATCTTTTAATACAACTGTTTTAACACCAGCATCAGCACCAGTATCTTCAGCAGCTGCAGCAGGAGCAGCAGCAACAGCTACAGCACTTGGATCAACACCAAATTCTTCTTTCATCATATCAACTAATTCTTTAACTTCAAGAATAGTTTTTTCTTTTAAAGCTTCGATAATATCTTTGTTTTCAATTTTTGCCATTAGTTATTCCCTCCTTTTTCTAACTTTTCAGCATATAAATTAAGTCCAATACTTAAATTTCTTACATGTTCAATTAAACCACCAGCAAACATTGTAAGTAATCCTTCCATACTTGGAATAGTTGCATATTGATTAATTGTATTAACATCAACAAGTTCATTATCAATGTATCCAACTCTTACTTCTAAAGCTGGATGTTCTTTAGCAAACTTACTAACAACCTTGATTGGTTCAATAATTGAATCAGAGAATAAATAAGCATTAGGTCCTGACATATAATCGTTTAATTCAATCTTCTTATTCTTTAATGCTAAATTCATAAGAGTATTTTTATAAACTTTAATATCAGAATTAACATCTCTTAAACTATTTCTTAACTCAGCAATTTCACTAACTGTTAAACCTTGATAATTTAATAACAAGAATGTTTTAGAATTTTCAAGTTTTTCAGTTATTTCTTTTACTACAGCTTCTTTTTGTTTAAGAATTTCTTTACTTGCCATATAAGTCTCCTTTCTTATAATTAAAAAGTTTCCTCATGACAAGGAAACGTTATAATCTTGTATTATAAATTGTTTCCTCGGTAAGATTTATTTTTGTACTTACTGTCTTTGGTCACTTCAACGTCATTGATTATATAATACTTTTTCTTATTTTTCAAGTGATTTTTTAAATATTTTGCATTTTTTTGTTATCTTGAACAATCTATCCACATTTGATTACTATCTTCTGGTTTACCATTATTTATAGGTTCAAGGATAAATCTTTTTCTTTCTACTTCTCCTTCAGCAAATCCATCAGTCTTTTTAAATGTATATTCTTCAGATATAGCAAGTCCATTTTTATATTGTTCATCTACTATAGATATACTATTATTTTCTTCATCAATAGTGCCTTGATATTCTTTTATATCTGTTGTACTAAAACAATCACCACATCCATATTTAATAACTGTTTTAAATGTAATATTCTTTCCATTAATTGTATATGTTCCAACAGAGGGATTATTACAATCAGTTAATGTTGTATCAAAAGCAAATGTTGAATCATCTCTTAAAAATAAATATCCATAATCATTTTCTTTTTCATCTTTATATCCACCAACATATTTTTCAATACGTTTTTTAATAACTTCATCACTAGTTGGTCCACTTACATTAAAAAACTTTCCAGTTACTTTAGTATATAATTCATCAACATTATTTTTAAACATATCCCAATTAAAAACTAAATATGGAAAACCAACAACTACAATAGCAATAAAAATAATAGCTAAAATTGTTCCTAAAGGACCACCCTTTTTCTTTTCAGGCTTTTTTTCTGGTTCAGTTAATGGTTCAGTTTCTACTTCGTTCATTTATATCACCTACTATAAATAGATTATAGCACATTAAACTATTGTTATGCTATAATATATTTATTAAAGAGGATTGTATTATGAATTATGAAGAAGAAATAAAAAATTTAAATGAAAGAGTTGTTAAATTAGAAAAAGCTGAAAAGAAAAGACAAATAGCTAAATGGATAAAATTAGGTATTGATCTTGTTGGATTAATAATTTTAGTTATACTATTCTTTAAAGCATATGCTTTCTTAAAACAATATAAAGAACAATTAGATAAATTAAAATCTCTTGAAGATAAAATTACTGTATCTGGAGATTATTTACAAAGTCAAATAGAAAGCATAGATAGTTTTTTCAAATAATAAAAAAAGGAATTAATCATTCCTTTTTATTTGGTCTAATAAACCATCAATAAATATATATTCTAATGTATTAAGTTTATCTTTATAATAATTTAAACTATTCTTTTTATAATCGCCTATTTCAACATTAGAAATACTATATAATTTATTATCTTTAACTAATCCTTCAATAGTATAAATTATTACTTTATTATCTTTAACATCTATATTAATAATTTCTCTTTTAATATTAGATTCATTTTTATTAAGAATACTATCAGTAACATAAGAAGCTAATTTACTAAAATATCTAATCTTTTGACCATTATAATCAAAACTAGTATTCTCATATTCACTATTAAATATTTTATTATAAGATGTTTTAATATCAGATTCATTTATTAAATTATAATCTTCTTCAATTTCAAAATTTTTAAAATTCATATTATTAAGAGATAAATAATTTTTTAACTCACTAGTTAATTTACCATCATAATAATCTTTTAAATAAATTGATTCTTCATTAATATTAATATTATCTAAAAGATAAGAATATTTATCTATTAATTCATCTAAAGTTGGTTCTTTAACTGTTTCATTTTCATTAACAACAGTTTCATTATTTTCAACAACTACAGTCTCTTCACACTTATCACAAAAATATTTATCAAAATAATCTTCTTTATATAATAAATAAACTAGTAATCCAATAATAGCTATTAATATTAATATAACTATATTTTTATAAAATATTTTTCTATTTTTCTCTCTTAAAAATTTTCTACTAGTTTTATCCATTTCATCACTAATCGCATCATCTACATATTTTTTAAGATTTTTTTCTAATTTTTTAACATCTATTGGTTCTTCTTTTTTAACTTCTTTTGCCATAATATCCTCCTGATAGTTATTTATAATAACATAATAAAATAAAAAGGTGAATATTTTTTCACCTTTTATTTATTAAAATCAGCTAAATTAATATTAGCAATAGAAGTTAATTCTTTTTCACCTTTTAAATTTACATATACAGTAAATATACTAACTGTATTAACTGGTTTTTCTGTAACAGTTTGACCAACTACTAAGAAAGCATAATTTGTTCCTGCTACCAATTGAGTTCCAAGATTAGCAACTGGTTTATAATTAACTCCTAATAATTTTTCTGTAACAGAATCAAATATTTCTTGTTCTTCTTTAGTAAGTTTTGATTCACCTACATCAGTAAAGATTGTCCATCCACCAGATAATTCTTCTTGTTTACTTTCTATATCTTTACTTACATAGTCTTCTAATTTAAATTCACTAACTTTAGTAATTTCTGATTTATTTTTTAAATCTTTATAAACAATTACTACATTATAAGAAGACTTTGAATCTTTAGTACCTTTACATAAAAACATATAATTAGTTCCTGATACTACTTGTGTTCCTAGTAAATCTACTGGTTTTAATACCATATCAGTATACTTTTCAGCAGCAGCATTAAATGCATCAACTGCATCTTTTGGAATAGTTGTTAAAGGTAATTCATCGTTAATTTTCCATCCTCCTACATTAGCTACTTCTTCAGGTAGTTTTTCTTTATTACATCCAGTTACAAATAATAATGATACTATAAGTAAACTAAAAAATAATATTTTTTTCATAAAAGCTCCTTTCAGCCCCATATTTTATCACAAACTTTGAACTAGTCAACTATTTTTTATCATTGTTATTTATTATTTTTATACCCTTTTAATCTTTCTAATACATCATTCAAATCTTTTTCAAATACAGTATCTTTTGCTAAAGAAACATAATAATCTTCAGTTTCCTTAATATATTTATTTTGAAAAGAAACATCTGCATAAATAGCTTCATCTAAATTATGTATCCTATCAGCAAGTTTAACCATATGAGCAATATCATTATTTTTAATTCTAGAAATATAATCTTCCATATTATATCCCTTTTCTTTAGTAACTAATTTAGTCGCATCAGCAATCTCTTTACTACTTATATTAACTAACTCCTCATATGTAGTATTAGTATCTTCAAGTAAGTCATGAAAAAGTCCACATATTTGATATTTTTCATCAAAACCTTTTAATTTTAATAATTCAGATACTCTAAAAGGATGAGTATAATATTCAGTACCTTGTTTTCTTTTTTGACCCTTATGTTTTTCTTTAACAAATTCTTTATAATCTTCTATATTCATAATAAAATTATATCATATAAAAACTAGATGTTCATCTAGTTTATATCAAATATTATACTAACTACTGCAATAATAAATGGAATTAAACTACTAAGAATAGTCCATTTACCAATAAATCTTAATTCTTCTTTAGAAAAATTTTCTTTATGTGATTTCCATAATAATAATCTTGTAAAATCACCATTATGTCCTGTATATAACCATAAACCACATAATACAATTAATACTCCAAATATTAACATTAAAACTGCTAAACCATTCATACTAATTTCCTAACCTTTATTTCACTAATTAATTCTTTAGTAATTAATATACTACTAGTAACTATATGATCATATGTATGTAATAATTCACCTCTAAAATATACATAAGTTAACATATTTTCAAAATCATTCCATATGAATAAATTATTATCATATAGTTCATTACTTCTATTTAAATAAGATTCTAAATATTTCTTATCACTATCATATCCTTTAATCATTACTCTATTTATTTCTAAATCTTCAATATGATAAACTTTATGATTATTTTTAATATTAAAATCCATATCTAAATTAAAATCAGTTGTTTTAAAATATTTCTTTCTAGTTTCATTAATATCATAAGAAAAAGATAGTTCATCAAATAATACTTTATCACTAGGTTTAAATCTAGATGTTGTTAAATAACATGAATCAGTCATAACAGTAAATGCTATTAAATCTTTTAAAGATTGATCAAATTCATAAACATCTTTAAATAAATCATATAAGAATAACCCAGTACTTGTATATTCAATAGAATAAGTATTTTTAACTTTATTAGTTACTATATGATGATCAATACTAAGCACTACATTATATTCACCTTTAAGAGATTGATCAGGATCATTATGATCAACAAATACAAATGTCTTATCACCAAGTTCACTTCTCTTAAGAATAACAGGTTTTTCAGGACTAAACTCCTCTATTATCTTTTTATCATCTTCTAAAATAGCATAATCATCTAACATACAAAAATGAATATTAATACCAAAAGAACTTATTATTTTATAAAATAAATAACTAGAAAAATATGAATCACAATCAATATTATTATGACCTATAACATATAATTCATTATATTTTTTTAAATCATCAATAATTTTTAAAGCTTTTTCTTTCATTTAAAACTCCCTTTTATTGTGCAGGGTCAAATCTAGTTAAATCATATCTATTAATTTTATCTTTAACTGCTGTTATATAAGATTCATGTCCTAAGTCATATGCAGATATATAATCTGCTGCTTTTAAAGGATCATTATCTCTACATGCTTGCATGAATCTTTGATAACATTTATTTTCATAGTGTTCAAAATATGTAGCATGATATAAAGTTGATTCTAAAATATCATCAAAATATCTTAAACCTCCTGTTCCCTGTTTATGATCACTTGGATAACCAATTAAGCCATATAAGTTAGATGAGCCATCAGGGAATGATTCTCCATCTCCTGTTTCATATAAAGCTTGTGCTATTGTGATACTTGGAAGAACTCCTCCCCTTTCTTTATATACAATTTGTGCTGCTGAACCAACAAGTTCAATAAACTCATCTCTTGATAGATTTTTAATTTCTTGATCAGACATCGCTCTAATTTCATCAGCAGTATATTTTCCAACTTTAGTATCACCAGGAACATCAGATAATAATGGATTAATTGTTTTAGATCTATCTTCAGTTATTTCAATTGGTTTCTCTGCTTCTTTTCTTCCAGCTTTTGCTTCATTATATGCAGCTAAATATCTACCAGAAGATTCTGGATCAATTCCATATTTAGATAAATCTAAATTAAAGTTAGAACTAAATGTTTCATTACCATCTGTTCCTTTAACAGGATTTTCAAATGCATTTTTAACTTGGCTAACAGCATCATTAATCATAGCTTGTGCTTTATTAACAAGAGCTGCAAAATCATGTATTCTTTGAATTTCTGTTTCTAATTCTTCTCTTTGACTTTCATAATCAGCAAGTGTTGCTTCTACTGCTGCTATATCTGCATCAGAAGGTTCTTCATGACAATTATATGGTTCATTATTTTCATCATAATCACAAACTTCATGTTGACTTGCTTTCATGTTAGCAACTTGTTGAGTTAGTTGTTGTATTTGAGTATTTACTTCTGTAAGTTTACTTTCTAATTCTGGAAGAACACTATCATCTAAAGATGTATCTGGAGATAAGAAATCTGATATCATTTGTTGTGCTGTTTGAATTACACTACTTAAAAATTCAGATGCTTCAATACTTACTCCAAGTAAAGATTGATATGTTGCTAAGTCTGCTTTAACTTTATCCCATGATGGACCTGATAATTGTTCAGATGCACCAATTTGACCTACAAATGCATTTAAATCTGAAAGTGCACTTTTAGCAGAAGCAGCATCTTCACTTAAAGAAGGAATTACAGATTTAACTGCACTATCTAAAGATCCAACACTAATTGTTCCAATCTTTCCTGCTTCTAAATTAGTGCCAAGAAAAGTTGTTAACTTATCATATTTTCCTGAAGTTGCTTCACTTTTTATTGAATCAATAACTGATTTTGTTTGGGCACTAAGTTCAGCTGTATCTATTGTAGTTCCACCAGGATGTTGTGAAGGAGAATAACTTCCACCACCACTATATCCAGAATCATCAGAATACCATCCTCCACTAGATAAACCTGATGCTACATCAGCACCTTTAACATCAATTCCATTATAAGCATCAGCTATTGTAGAAATAGCATTCGCATCACCAAATAATTTAGAAAATAATTCACTATTAATTCCTTTATAATAATCATTTACATCATATATAGATCCAATAAGTCCAGCTTCATTACCTTCTTTAATATATTTTAATCTTTCACCAATATTTAATTTACCAATTAAATCATTCATAGAGTCATGAACAAAATCAAAATTAGATGAAATTAATTCACCACTAGCTATATCAAATAAACTTTCTCTTCCAGCATCTAATACTGTATTATGTTTTTTAAATTTTTTAGAAAAATCATCTTTTTTAGATTTTATTAAATTACCATTCTCATCAAATGTATAATAAGTTGCATCAATAACATATTTATTACCATTCGCATCAGTTATTTCTGTTTTTTCATCCATAATCATACCATTGATATTTAACTTATCAATTTCTTCTTTAGATAAACTAACAACATTACCATTTTCATCTTTAATATCATAATTAATAACAAATACATCTACATCATTTTTAGATACTTCTTTTAATCTATCTAATCTCTCTTCAGATATTTCTTCATTACTAATATCTAAAACAATACTATGTATATCTTCATTTTCTTTCATAATACTCTCCACTATATATATTTATTTTACCATAATTCATAAATACTATTCCATATATTTGACACCAAAAAATAATAATATCTAAAATTGACTACTATTCCATATTATGGTATAATAACGAGCGTTTTTCAAAGGGGGGAAAAATATATGAAAGAATTTTTATTTTTCTGGGGAAGTACAATTTTATTAAATTTATTTATGAGAGCAACAATAGCTATGAAATTATTTAAAGATGTTTGTAGTAATGGTTGTTATATTAAATCAAAAAGACTATCAGAATTTGCAGATAGTATATCTACTCCAGAACAACAAAAATCATTAAAAGTATTAAACTATATACCATTTTTTAATATATTATATGCTTTAAAACTATCAGCTGACTATAATGCACAAGCAGGTACAATAATAGATCAATTATATGCTGTTGATGCTATTGAAAGAATGGATGATGATTTACAAAAGAAATTTGAAGAAAAACCAACTTTATTTAATGCATTAAAATGTACTATTGAAAGTTCAGAACGTGCTGAAGTAAAAGAATTAATAACTTCAAGTAAAAAAGAAGTAGAAAAAGCATCTAAAGTACGTGAAGAAATTGGAGCAGATTACGTTTTTATCTTTAATTCAGGAGCAATATATACTAAAAATGTTGATAATAAATTACAAGTTATTAGAAAAGATGGAAATGTTACAATAGAAGACATTTATAGACTTATTAATAGTTTAGATAAAGTAAATGATGAAAATCCACAAACTAAAACACAAATTAATAATTTAAAACAAATATTAGATTATATGATTGAAGAAGAAAATCCTAGATTAAAAGCTATTAGAGAAAAGAAAGAAGCTTTACAACAAGAATTAGATGATTTAAAAGCACAAATGGATGAAAAGAAAGAAAAAGAATTAACAAGAAAAAGAAAATAAAAATGAGATTAATTAATCTCATTTTTATTTAGTTTTAACACTATTAATTACTTCATCAACAAGAGTATAACAAGGACTATTTTTATATGTTTCATTTTCATCATTATATCTATTTATTTCATATTCTAATAAATAATAATTATTTGAAGATTCAAAAGCATAATATTTAGTAATATCTCCATTACTATCTTTTTCAACAAATAATACTTTTTTACCATTAACATCTAATTCTTTTAAATCACTAACTTTATCATTTAAACTCAATCTAATATTACCTTTAAACCACACTTCTTTATCTTCATTATAAAGATCTTTTTCATCTGGTCTAACATATATATAACAATATGCATCATCATCACGATAATAATATGATTTAGAATATATAGAACCATCAGTTTCTTCAAACTCATCAGGAATAATATATTCAATTTCATCAAAATCATGATTTTCCTCTTCCTTACCACAACCACATAATATTAAAACCATAAATAATACTAATAATACTTTTTTCATAATTCACTAATCCTTTTGACATTTATTATTTATATTTAAATAAAAACCATCTTCACACTTATATTTTATATTTGGAGTAAATATATTTTCTTGAACACACTTGCTTCCTCTTAATTCACCACTTGTACAATAATAATATTGACGAGCATTTATATATTGTTTATAGCAAACACCATTTACTTCAACTTGTCCTGGCCCACAATTTAGTGAAAACATTCCACCACTCTTAGTACATGATGGAGATGTAACATAACCATAATATCCACTAGGACATTCATATCCAATCATAGCTGGAAATGACATAGTATCTACACATTGATTAAGATAATTTAATTCCCCAAATAAACAATCATATTCAATAATAGGATCAACTATTTCAGGAGCATGATATTCATAATCATAATCTTCAAACGTGTCAGATTCGCCACAACTAGTTAACAATAACAATATAAATAATATAATAAACAATCTTCTCATATTCTAATTATATAATATTTATTTCAAAAAAGACATTAAATCATCATAAAAAGATACTAATATTTCAAGCATTTCATAACGCTTTTTCAAAGGTATTTTATTTTCATAACTATATAATTCAAATATCATATTTATCACCAATTAACATAAAAGCTAATTTTTTAGCATTGTTATTAATACTTATAATAAAGTCAGTTAATGTTAAAATATATTGCCCATTGCAAAAAGACTCGTATTCATATCTATAATCAATAAAACCTTTTGATACATACTTGAGTTCATGATCAAAATCATTAAATTCCACTTTTATTGGGATTATTCCTAAATAAATACATTTATCTATTTGTACGCCTTTTCTTATTATTTCTTTTTCTTCTTCTTTTAATAAATTATATAACTTATAAATATCATGGCTATAATCACTCTTAAATCTCTTATCTGTAACATTAGTACCTTTGTTCATTAATATGGCTTTTAAATACAACTCTATTGAATAAAGTAACATTACACATATTTGCGACTCAAATCTATTATATGGGATTAATATTTCTGCGGCTTTATTCCAGTTTTTTGCTTCAATTATTGCGGTTTGGCAGGCATGTGGTAACTCATCATCATTAATTCTCATATATTATTACGCCTCATGTCCAAGACAAGTTTCAAGGTTTCATTACATATTTTAAATAATTCTTTTTGATTTTTTAAATTGCTAATATCTTTTTCACCATGAAACATATTATTTCTAACTCTTGCTGTTATTACAAGTAAAAAATACAATCTATCTTTTAAATCTTCACCATGCATTATTCTTTTTAAAATATCTTCTTTAATTTCACCAGGTGTATACATTATTCTAGTTTTAGCTGCATCATAGTATTGTACTTCACCATTTTTAATAATCGGCTTTTTAATTAATATATTATAGTTTCGTACGATACTATCATATTTAAATTCCATTTTATTACTTATGTATATTACTAACTTATTATATAGTTGTATTATCTTTTCCCCGTCATTACCTATGTTCAAGTTACTTAAAACATTTGGAATTTTTTTAATGCTATGTGACTTATTATAAAGTTCATCTTCATACAAATTCCAAAGAATCGCAAAGTCAGATATTAACAATCTCGTTTCATCATCTTTATCATTTATACACCTTACTATATAATTTCGTATATGATCATATTCCCTATCTTCCATATTTCCTCCATTTATTTTAGCAACATAACATAGTTATTTAATATTTTACTACATTGCTTTTAATGTTTTTTACTAATAAACATATATTAATTAAAAAAGGATATATTAATATATCCTTAAACTTAAAACATCCAATATCTAAATGAGTATTCTGCTATTTCTTTCATAATATTAAACATTTCTTCTTCTGTCCAAGGTTCTGCTCTAAAATACATAGAGACGGGAGAAAAACCTCCATGATCTCTATCATTATCCCTTTTATTTACAAATATTCTATTTATATCGTAAAATTCATTTAATACCCATACCTTTGTTAACACTGTCTTTTCATTCTCCGCAAAATCACATCCATGTCCAAAACAAACAAATGGTGTAATATTTTCATAGTGCATATATGCCTTAATTGCCGTAAGATTTTTTCCTAATCTTTCAATTGCATTACCGGTGGATTGCTTATCCTTTCCTTCTTTAAGTCGCTCATCATTAGTTCCTTGCTGTTTTGCCTCAGCAATAACTAATGGATACCTAATATTTTTAATTTCATCCACTAAATAAATCACACCGCCGTCTGGTTGAATTTTCCTGTCATCATATGCATAAAAATCAGTTCGGATTCCCCTTTGCTTTATAAACTCAATCATATCTGCAATTTTTATTTCTTTTTCAAATTCTAAATGATATTTGGGATAATTCGTAGCCATATTAAAACGTTTTTTTAAATATTTTATTACATTTTGACCTGCTGCATATATTGCTTTATCATCATTTTTTGAAATTGTATTTTTTGGCTTATGTTGGTTTTTTCTTGATCTTAATAAACTATGTTGACTCATTTTATTCTCCTTTCCTATACTTTTCTATTTCCACAAGGTATAGAAACTCTTTTACATGTATATCTCTATTGTTTAAATTTCTAGAACCCCTAAAAGTATTATATTTTTTTTCCATAACTGTTACTTTACCGAGATTAGATAACATTTTTATCATATCTTCTTTTTTTATGAAACCATCAGAATTAAACGAAATTAATAAAAACTTAGCTTTTGCATTTTTGCATAACTCTTCAAATGTTTGTAAGGCTTCCTTTGCTTGATTAAACTTTGAACGATTCCAATCCTTAGGAATGCCAGATACAGCACTCACTTCTTTTGGTTTCTCATATTTATTAATAACATTTAGCATAAAATAATTCGATCCATAAGGGTGTTGGTTATAAGGTGGATCCATATATATCAAATCAACCAAATCTAATTTTTTTATTAGAACATTTGCATCTTCTTTATATATTTCAACCTCGCAATCATAATTGCTAAATACTGGAAATGGTAAGTCTATATCTCTTTTTATTCTGGATAATGCATTTTCATCATTACCACCAAATTGGCCTATTCCAGTTTTGCTATTTTTATAAAACCCTTTAAATACTCCTGAAGTATTATTTTTTATTGATGCTTCTGTTAATAGTGGGGCTATAAAAAAATGCCTATATTGCTCCGGAATATTATCAATAAGCTTCCTAGCTGTATCAATATACATTGCATTTCTAGTTGTATAAAAACATCTTTCCCCAGGTTTAATATTATTTATATCTTTTGGAGCATACATTTCTGAAATTATTCCTTTTTGTAGTTCTCCGTCTAAATGCTCTTTCAAATAATTATACCAGGATACTAGTTCATCAATATTAATTTCACTTTTATTACTTAGATAGCACTTGTTAATAACATATGCATATTCTTCTAAATCGTTAGCAATTAACTTTGATGAGTGTTGTTTTAAATATCTAGATACAATTCCAGAGCCGGAAAAAATATCTACTATATCTAATTTATCTTTTTTTAACCTTGCCTTTACCTCATCGACAGCGTCCCCGATAAATCCTAATAAAGACCTCTTGTTCCCAATATAGGTAATAATTTGAGTTGTTAAATAGTCTTCGTTTTCATATTGAATATCACAAGTTACATTTTTCTTTTTCATATTATTACCTCCATATTCATTATACCATATTTGGATAAAACATAACCAAATTGTGAAATTATTATTAATAATTAGTGCACTCTTTATTGCGTATTTTACTTTTGTGTATATCTACATTTAGGAAAATTACTACACCCAATAAATGATCCATACTTTCCTTCACGCATTATTAATTCTCCGCCACATTTTGGGCAAACTCCGCCTTTTGTTTTAACACTAGCAATTTTTTTGCTTATTTTTTCTTTTGCCTTTCTTTTTAGTTGAACTATTGCAACATCTATCGCTAATAATCCTGCAATAATAGCCATCATAATTAGCATATTTTTTATTAATTCCCAACTCCAATATTTCATTTTATCATCTCCTAATATTTTTTAATATATTTGCATTTTGGATAATTACTGCATCCGAAGAATGTACCATAAGGTCCTTTTCTTGGGATTAATCTACATCCACACTTAGGACACTTATATATATTTCTTATAAGATTCTTATCACTCTTAATTAAATTCTTATAATCTTCTTCTATCTCTTTAGCAAATATAGATTTATTATTATCTATTGTTAATAATATAGTCTGTTTCCTTGATCTAGTTAATGCTACATAGAATAATCTTCTTTCCTCTGAAAATGGATAATCATCCAATCCACCACCTAGCAATATTCTAATTAGTGGTAAGTCATTTATTCTGCTTGGAAATCCCATACCATAATTTTTATTGTTGATTATTATTACATAATCAGCTTGTAATCCCTTAGATTTATGAACAGTTAAGAATTTAATTTTTAAGTCTTTTCTTTTCAAATATGTTATATCAGTCAGATTTTCAGCATTATTATATCTAATAATGTATTTTTTATTGTCTTTAAATATATCTATGTCAATAGAATATCTTCCAAGAAAATACACCGTGCTATCTTTTTCAAATTTATCTAACTTATCTTCTAAAAATTTAATTGCATTTTCTTCAGTATAACCATTTACAAATTTAACTGCAAAATCTTCACTCATTTTAGCATTAATTATTTTTTTGTATTGATGTGGATTTTTCATTATAAAGTTTCCACTCAATATAGACATCATTGAAGTGAATCTATATGTTTTCTCAATATAACTAATATAAGTATTACCCCAATAGTTTTCAAAATTAGTAATTAGATCAATATCACTTCCGTTAAAACGATATATACTTTGCCAATCATCACCAACACAGAATAATTTATAATCCTTTTGATTTCTCATTGCTTTTAATAATCTATATCTAGAATTAGACATATCTTGATATTCATCTACTATTACATATTTGTAATTATGAATAAATGAATTATTTAAAATGCTGTTAGTAGCTAAATTAATCATATCATTAAAATCTATCCATTCATTTGCTATAAGACCTTTTTGATATGCTTCATATATTGGTTTAATTAAATCTAAAGTTATTCTATTTAAATTAGAAGAAGATACTGCTGGCAAAGAATAAACTTGTTCTAAAGAGTAGTTATCGCTCTTAATTAAGTTAATAATAGTCTCAAATGCCCTACAAGTTTCATTTAACACGCCTTTGTTATTGTTTTGAATAATATCCCATATTTCAGTATCAGTCTTTGGATTTATTCTGACATTATGAGCTTTTAAACTTCTTTCTAGATTACTTAATAATTTCCCTTGTTTATTTTCATAATAAAATGATTCTATCATGATAGTGTTATGTTCTTTATGAGTTTTTCTTTTCCATTTTATTGATTCATTATATATTTCACTAGCTGTTTTTCCATCTTTATCTTTAAAGTATGGTGCAACATTTTTATTTTCATCAATTCCAAAGTATTCAATATAAATATCATATTCAGGTAAATAAAAGTCAGGTGTGTATTGTTGATATTCATCAGTCATTGTATTGTACTTATACTCTTTCTCATAAACATATTTAATATTATTACTAAACAAATAATTAGCTATTTCAAGTTCACCATAACTCTTAACAATTTCACCAGTTAATGTAGTTGGTTTATTTGAAATTAAATATGCTTCATATTCTTTTTCATTAGTAAAATCAAATTCATCTTTTTCATCAAATCTAGCGTTACCAATAAAATAAATTAATTTATTTAAATATGTTGGATTTTTTATACTTCTATTTAATACTTTCTTCACAACTTGGAATAAATCTTTATCAAATATTTTTACATTTCTTCCTAAACTTTTTTTAATAATTTCTAATCCAAGTTTATGAAATGTCATAACATCTAGATCAATGTTAGTTTCTTTTTTTACTCTTTCTTTCATCTCGCTAGCAGCTGCATTTGTAAATGACAAAAGAAGTATATCTTCCGGTTTATACTTTTCCTTTAATAATAAATATTTAACTTTCCCTACAATAGTTGTTGTCTTACCTGAACCAGCTCCAGCAATAACTAATTGATTTCTATTTTTTCTTACAATAGCATCTATTTGTTGATCATCTAATTCTTTATTCTCAACTAGTCCACATATATTTTTAAAATTACTCTTTTCTTCACTAAAAACTTTATTATTATGATTATCTGTAAAAATTTTCCAATTAGATATTTCATTTGATAACTCGTTATATACTTTTTCATATTTTTTATAACTGGAATATTTGAATAAATTTTTTAAATTAAATTTTTCTTTATTAGGTAGTAGATCTTTTATATTCTTATATACTTCATCATATTCTAAAAAATCATTATTATTAAATAATGAATAATACTTAGATTTAATTTCATTTAATATTTCTATTTCATCTAAAAAGATATTACTACCCATACTCTTTTTCTCCTAAGACAATTATAACATAAAAATAACAAGACTTTGTTATAATCTTGCTATTGCTTTTTAAGCCATTCTGCTGTAATTGAAAATTTTTCTTCTATTTTTTTAAAAGAATCTGATAAATCTAAATCAGTGATTACTATTTGATTTCCACCAATATTGTGATTTTCCCAACCTAGATTTTCATTTTGTGTCTTAGCATATAGAAGCATGCCAAAAGAAATGAGTTTCTATACATGGGAAGAGTTTAAACAATTCTTGTCTATTTAGATGATTTAAGATATATTGCCCTATTTGAAACTTTATATTATTGTGGCCTTCGTATAGGTGAATTAAGAGGCCTTACATGGGATAATATAAATCTTATTAGAAAAACTCTTACCGTTAATAAACAAGTCGTTAGTGTTGGCTTAAACTCTTGTGTATCATTACTAATCAACAATGGTGATAATGTTAATGCTGTAGCTCATTATCTTGGACACACTAAATAGAAGAAACATTAAACACATACACTCATCTATATGAAAGTACATTAACCACTGTAACTAATTTAATTAATCAATTGCCAAATAAAAAGAATTACGATTAAGTCGTAATTTTCTTTTCAAATTTTTTAGATAACTCTATAATGTAATCTTTCTTTATCAATGTATCTAGCCATTCTTTAGGGATAGAGTTCATTCCATATATTATTCCCGCCATAGAGCCTGTTATAGCTCCGACCGTGTCTGTATCGTTTCCAAGATTAATAGCTTCAAGTATTGTGTCTTCAAAATTATTATGTACCATTAAACACCACAAAGAAGCTTCTAAAGTATCAACAACATATCCTCTAGAAGAAATATCATCTAATGGTACTTTTTTTATATTTTCTTTTAATATTCTTGAATACTTTTCTAATGACTCTTTAGAATAGCTTTTATATTTTAACTTTTGTATTTCTTCATAAGCTTCAATTTTAGAAAGGCCATCTAATAAAAACATAATATATCTAACATATATATAACAACCTAATCTACTAATTTCGTGAGCATGCGTAAGAGATGATATATCATTAGTTAATTTTATTATTTCATCATCCTTAAGATTTTTATAATAGGAATATAAAGCTACCGGAAGTATTCTCATCAGTGATCCATTTCCATTATTATCTTCGCCTTTTAAACCACACTCAAGAGGTTCAAACCCTTTGGTATAATTAATAATCGCTTGAATGCATGTTCTTCCAGCATCAAAAACTTCATCTGTTGCTGTGAATTTTGAATCATGAAGCCAATAATAAAAATTTGTCATTATATCATCATAATCAAATTTACCTTTATTAATAAAAGAGTCTATTAATGCAAGTTCCATAGATGTATCATCACTATAGCATCCAGCTGGTACAGGATGTTGACCATAACCCATCATTTTAACAACTGGATGTTTCTGTAGTTTTTCTCTTATACAAAACTCTGTTGGAACACCCATTGCATCTCCAACAGCATGTCCAATTATACTATCTACTATTTTTGACATATATCTTATTATTCTCCTAACATAGAAATTGTTATTTCATCTCTTTCTCCTTTATAGAACTTATCCATAATATTTCCAAACACTTTCTCATTTGGTAACGAATATTCAAATAATGTCATTGACGATTTCAACTTTAAATTATCTGGATATTCGAAGATATTATCAATATCATCATTTAGTTTTAATAATTCATTACATATCTCCAATGTATTATTTCTTAAATATTCATTGCTCATATATTCTTTTACTTCTTCAACACAAGATAATCCATAATACTCAGACTTAGGGCTGTGTCCTAACCCTTTTAATTGTGGAAATATATACCACATCCAATGACTCCTTTTATGGCCATCCTTTACTTCGGCCAAAGCAACTTCATAATATAATTCGTGCATTTCAACAAATCTATCAGTATTATATTTCATATTACTACCTTTCTATATTTACTATTTCTAGTAATTCTTCGGGGAATACATTTACAGGTTTCCCATTATAATCAACAAACTTTTTATCTTTATAAAAATCTTCTGAAACTACCAAATCAAAATTATCAATTGTATATTTAGAATTAGGATTATTATCCTCTATTCTTTTTAATTTATATAAAGTATTATCTTTAATAATAAATAATATTGTTCTAGGATTAACACCTGTTTGATATCTTTGAATATATGGATAATCTACAGCATCAGCTATTAACTCAACTTTATCAGTAGAGCTTCTATATGTTCCCCTTAAATCATAATTAACTATTATTCCAGTGGGATATAATATTCTAAAATCTTCTAATGATCTTATATCAGCTTTAGAACCCTCAATTTCTTTATACATAGCATTAACATCTATTTTATTTAATAAATCATATAATCTCATTGCTTTATCTAAACAATTTTTTAATTCAATTGTATAATTCTCAAATTCATTTCTAAAATCAATTTTAGGGAAATATAATCTAATAACCATAGACTTACCTGTTTTCTCAACTGTCATATCATCATCAAGCAAATTTGAAACATACTTATAAAATACATTAACATATTTAGCCATATTAGCAAAAGTTAAATCTAAAAATCCTCTATCTGATTTTTGAATTATTCTTACATTAGTATAATATGTTAATAAATCTGGCCACATTGCATTTTCTCCTCTAGGGCCATGTGTTTCTCTAATTTTAATTTTAGGATAATTGTTTCTAATATATTCATAATACTTTTCCCAGAATAATGTAACTCCAGTATGTTCTAAAACTATATATCCATTTTTCTTTTCTTCAATTGCTTTATCAATAAGAGCTACTGCATATATGTCACTCTTCATGACTTCTTTTAATTCTTCATATGATATTTGGTTTTCATATAATTTAGCTTCAAGATTACTTTTTAAATAATCACAAGGTGCTATCATAAAAACATAAAATTCATCATATAAATTATCATTAATACCTTTTCTACCTCTAATATTATATCTTTCTCTTTGATTAGGCATAGCATCAGCATCTATTTTATCTTCAATCAATAATCCGATTCTATGGTTATCTTTTTTTAATATAATTGTGATATCAGATTCTCCATCAGAATCACTCATTGAATGTTGAACACTTATAACACTATAACCACTCTTATTAATTTTATTTAAAAATAAATTTAGAACTGAATGATCATGAATAAACTTATTAATCATTAATAAATCTATATCTCTTTCCAAAACTTTCTCAACAATCAATTCCATATAATCACTTCCATATTTATTATACCATATGTTTTTTGTTCTCTTCAGGGGG
>CAMMYS010000032.1 GCA_946528555.1 uncultured Mycoplasmatota bacterium | reverse complement strand
GGATATATAAATAATTTTTTAAATCCAAGTAGATATATAAAAATAAATAGTGGAGATTTAATATCAAAAGAAGAAGTAGAAAAAACAATAATAAGACCCAGTATGACAGTATCATCATACATGTATGATGGAACAAAGTTTTGGGCAAAAGATAAATATGTAATTGGAGAAACAATTGAGAAAAATGAAAATGCAAATGTTAAAACTAAAGTAACAGAAATAGTTCTTCATGATACAAAAGTTAAAGGAACAGGAAAATATACAGATCCATGGATATTTATTGATACTTATAAAGTTACTTTAATAAGTAATGGAAATGGTACAGTATCAAAAGGAGTTAATATAGAAGGAACAACACAACAAACAATATCTGTTGATCAATTAGGTAGTGCTACATTTTATATAAAACCAAGTTCTGGATATAAATATTTAAATAATACTTGTGGTTCAACTTCAGAAGTTAATACTGATAAGACACAAATAACAATTAGAAGTATTGAAAAAGATATTATTTGCTATGTAACATTTGCAGAAGAAAAGTATTCATTTACTTTGAAACAACCATGTAAAGATGTTACAACTAAAAAATATGGAAAGAGAACACATTGCTTTAGTAATCCAGTTCCACAATCATTTTATGCTTTTTATGATTTAGGATATTATAGAGATGCAAATTTAAAAGAAAGATTAGGTAGGGTTACTGCTCCTGCTTTAACAGGATGGACATTTGATGAATATTATATTGGTTCTAATCAATTAATAAATAATAATGGTTTCTTTGAAAACAGTTATAAGTTATTAGATGAAAAGAAAACAGGCAACGATATTAATTTTAGAATTCATGAGAATAAATATACTGTAACATTAGATCATGGAAGTGGAGCTACAAATAACATTGGTACAACAAGCGTAGTAGCAACCTATGATCATGATATGCCTGAACCAATAGTAGTGCCTAAAAAACCAGGATATGTATTTATTGGATATTATAAAAATACTGGAGCTTCTGGTGATAAATATTATAATGGTTCTGGTGGTACTGATAATACATGCGAGCCATGGAATCAGGCTGGTAGTAAAACAATTCATGCTGCATATAGAAAATGTGCAAAAGGTCATTATTGTGCAACAGGAAACGATGAAACTCCATGTCCAGTTGGAACACATCAAGATGAAGAAGGAAAAACTTCATGTAAACCATGCCCAGCTGGAACATATAATAATTCATTAGGACAAGTTTATTGTACTAATTGTTCACCTGGATATTATCAAAATGAAACAGGAAAAACATCATGTAAAGCTTGTGGTGCAGGTACATATCAAAACGAAGAAGGAAAGACATCTTGTAAAGATTGTCCAGCTGGAAGATATAATAATAAAACAGGGCAAGCTGAATGTGCATGTTGTCCTGGAGGACAATATCAAGGTTCTACAGGTCAAACATATTGTAATACTTGTGGCGCTGGATCATATAGTACTGGCTGTGCAGCATCTTGTACGCCATGTTCAGCCGGAACATATCAACCAAATACAGGTCAATCAAGTTGTCCACGATGTCCATCAGGAACATATCAAGGATCAACTGGTAAGACATATTGTAGTGATTGCCCAGCTGGATCATATAGTACTGGAGGAGCATCAAGCTGTACTAATTGCCCAGCAGGACAATATCAACCTAATACAAAGCAAAGCTCATGCAATAATTGTCCAGCTGGAGAATATCAAGGTTCAACAGGAAAAACATATTGTGACACTTGTGGAGCAAATACATATAGTACTGGAGGAGCTTCATCATGCTCTGGTTGTGGTAGTGGATACTCTAGCCCAGCAGGATCAACCAGTCATGGCAGTTGTTGGAGAACAAAATATACAAGATCAAAATATACAAGAACTAAATTTGCAACTGGTACTTGCCATTGTCAAGGTTATGCTGCTTATGGAGAACCTGGAGGAGATCTTTGTTCTATGGAATCATGTTATTATTATGAAGATGGAACTTGTACTCTTAGTGGATGCTCATGTTCAAGAGGAGAATCGATAGATCCAGGTAGCTGTGGCACTGATTATACAACTTGGACATATAGTAGTCAGGAAACTGTATATGGCTCATGTAGTGCAGACACTTATGATCTAACTAAATATCTATGTTCTAGCGGAACCACTGTATATTGGCCAAATTAATAAAAATATTAAAAAACACTTGAAATAATTAGATTATTATGATAATATCTAATTACACGAAAGGTGTTTTTTTTTGGAGGGATTTTTGTGAAGAAAATAAAAACTTTCTTTAAAGGTATTAAAAAAGAAGCAAAAGCTGTTAGATGGTCTGATGGTAAAACATTAGTTAAGTATTCATGCATAACATTATTAATGTTAATATGCATAGGATTATTTTTCTATGGATTAGATGCTTTATTTGCAGCATTAAGGGGGCTATTCTAATGGAAGAGAAGAAATTATGGTATGTTGTTAATGCTTATTCAGGACATGAACAAAAAGTTAAAGATTATTTAGAATCTAGACGTGAAAGCATGGGAATGGAAAATAACATTTTTAGAGTAATTATTCCTGAAAGAACTGAAATCGAAGTTAAAGATGGAGTTAAAAAAGAAAAAGTTAGAAAAATGTTCCCAGGATATGTTTTAATCGAAATGATTATGAGCGATGAAGCATGGTATGTTGTTCGTAATACTCCTGGAGTTACAGGATTCATAGGATCATCTGGTAAAGGAGCAAAACCAATTCCACTATCACCAGAAGAAGTTAAGAAATTCATAGGTGATGGAGAAGAAAAAGTAACACCTGTTAATACTGATGTTGAAGTTGGAGATAATGTATCTATTATTGATGGACCATTCAAAGGTATGTCTGGTAAGATTGAAAGTGAAGATAAAGAAAATGAAAAACTTACTGTATTAATAGATTTATTCGGACAAGAAACACCTGTAGAAGTAGATTTAATTCAAGTATCAAAAATGTAATTAAAAGCACTTATTTTAAGTGCTTTTTTGTTGATATAAATATCTATAAATGATATACTAATTTGTAGAAAAGAGAGGTATTTTTATGGAATTAAAAGGTAGTAAAACTGAAGCTAATTTAATGGCTGCTTTTGCTGGAGAAAGTCAAGCAAGAAATAAGTATTCTTATTATGCATCTAAAGCAAAAAAAGATGGATATGAACAAATAGCTGCTATATTTGAAGAAACAGCTGGTAATGAAAAAGAGCATGCTAAATTATGGTTTAAAGCTCTTCATGGTGGAGAAGTTCCATCAACAATAGAAAATCTTAAAGATGCAGCAAGTGGAGAAAATTATGAATGGACTAGTATGTACAAAGAATTTGCTGAAACTGCTAAAGAAGAAGGATTCAAAGAAATAGCTAAATTATTTGAAATGGTTGGTGAAATTGAAAAACATCACGAAGAAAGATATATGAAATTGTTAGATAATATTGAAAACAATCTAGTATTTGAACGTGGAGAAGAAAAAATATGGATTTGTAGAAACTGTGGGCATGTTTATAGAGGCAAAAAAGCTCTTAAAGTTTGTCCAGTTTGCAAACATCCAGAAAGTTATATGGAATTAAAAGCAGAAAATTATTAATAAAATGAGGTTTTTTACCTCATTTTTGCTTGATTTTAAAGAGTTTGTGTGTTATTATTTACTAGCAGGTTTGCATATATGCAAGCTAAAAGTGGGAGATTATTATGGATTATCACTTAACCACTCGCGGAAAAAAATTATCTAAATATTTATAGGAGGTGTTTTTCGTGGCAAAGAATGTTGTAAAAAAGATTAAATTACAAATCGAAGCAGGTAAAGCTACACCAGCTCCACCAGTTGGAACTGTTTTAGGTCCTGCAGGAATCAATTTACAAGAATTTTGTACTAAGTACAATGAAGCAACAAGAGAGAAGATGGGAGATATAGTTCCAGTTGAAATTTCAATCTATGAAGATAGAACTTTCGATTTTATACTAAAGACTCCACCAACTCCATCATTATTACTTAAGGCTGCTGGAATTGCAAAAGGAAGCGCTAAAGGTGCTAATGAAATAGTTGCTACTATTTCTAAAGATGATGTTAAGAAAATAGCTGAAATCAAATTACCAGATTTAAATTGTTATGATATTGAATCTGCTATGGAAATAGTAATTGGAACTGCTAGAAATATGGGTATAGCAGTTAAAGGCGTTACAGATGCTGAAATGGCTGAACAAGCTGCTGAAGCTGCTGAAGCTGAAAAAGAAGCTGCTAAATTAGAAGCAGAACTTGAAGAAATGGAAGAATCAGCTAAAGCAATGAGCGAAGGTTCTAATGTTGAAGTTGAAGTAACAGCTCAAGATAAACCAGAAGAAGAAACTGAAGAAGAAGCTAAAGAAGAATAATAAAAACGAATTAATTTTATTAATCGTGAGAAATAATAGATAATCCGGATAACCACATAAGGAGGTAAGTTTATGAAGAAACATAGTAAGATGTATGTGGAAGCATTAGGTAACGTTGAAAAGAATAAAGAATATGAAGTTACTGAAGCGATAAAAGTACTTAAAGGTTTTAAAACTAGAAAATTTGATGAAACAGTTGATCTTGCACTTAAATTAAATATCGATGCTAAAAAGACAGATATGAACATTAGAGGAAGTTTTGTTTTACCAAATGGAACAGGAAAATCTAAAAAAGTATTAGTTATAACAAAAACAAAAGCAGATGAAGCTAAAAATGCTGAATACTGTGGTGCTGAAGATATGTTAGAAAAAATCGAAAAAGAAAATTGGTTCGATTTTGATACTATCATTGCTACTCCAGAAATGATGCCTGCATTAGGAAAATTAGGTAAAGTTTTAGGTCCTAAAGGTTTAATGCCAAACCCAAAACTTGGTACTGTAACTACTAATGTAGCAGCTGCTATTGATAATGTTAAAAAAGGTATGGTTGAATATAAGAATGATTCTTATGGAAACGTTCATGTAAGTGTTGGTAAACTTTCATTTGATGCTAATAAATTAGAAGAAAATGTTAGAGCTATCATTAATGAAATCGTTAAAAATAAACCTACTGGTGTTAAAGGTACTTTCATTAAAAATGTTAGTATATCATCAACTATGAGTCCTGGAATTAAAATTCAAAAAGATTCATTAGGATTATAATAAAAATTAGAACTTTGAAAAAAGTTCTTTTTTTATATCTTTAAAATAAAAATATGATATAATGTTATTAACATCTTATAAAGAGCGATGGAGGGACTAGCCCTATGAAGTCGCACCAACCTATTAGATTAGGTGGTAATGCTAGATCTATAAGATAACTTTTAAAGACTTAAGGTTATCTTAAGTCTTTTTTATTTTCTAGCAAGATGTTAGAAAGGAGGAAATATGAAAAGAACACAATTTATAGTACAAGAAGAAAATAAGATAAAAAGAGGAAAATTTTATGACTATATAACTAAAAAATATGATTTAAAAATAACATATCCATATTATAAAGAAAACTTTATTGAAAGTAATTTTCCATTTGTAGTAGATTTTAAAGAAAGAAATTTTTGGGTATGTGATAGTGTTACTTGTTGTGCAGCTGCAGCAAGTGCACATGTAATAATATCAATTGAAGAATTTAAGAAAATAGAAAAAGAAAGGAATAAATAAAATGATAGAAAAAGTTAATCCTAGTCATCCTGATAAAGTAGCTGATAGAATAGCAGGTGCTTTAGTGGACCTAGCATATAAAAAACAAAGCAATCCTAAAATAGCAGTAGAGGTTTTATTAGGACACTCTAAATGCAATATAATAATTGAAAGTAGTGTTAGATTTAAGAAAGAAGAAGTGAGTAGTATTGTTAATAGAATAGTAGGTTTTGATGTTAAATTAAATCTAAGCCAAATTAAACAAGATATTCATTTATCAAATAATCAAGAGGGTAAAATAAGATGTGGAGATAATGGTATTTTTAAAGGTTCTCCTTTAAGAGAATGTGATAAAAGATTATCTAGTATAGCAAGAAAAATATATTCTAAATATCCTTATGATGGAAAATATATATTAGATAAAGATAAACTAATTATTTGTCAAAGTAATGCTGAGTATGAAGACCTTAGAAAAATGTATCCAAAAGCAATTATTAATCCTCTTGGTTATTGGACTGGTGGTATTAATGTTGATAGTGGAGCAACAAATAGAAAACTTGGAAGTGATATGGCAACTAGTGTTACTGGAGGTGGTCTTCATGGAAAAGATTTATCTAAAGCTGATGTATCAATAAATATATATGCTTTTTTAAAAGCACAAGAAACAGGAAAAGATGTTGAACTAGCCTGCGCTATTGGAGATGAATATGTTGATGGAAAACCATATGAAGAAATAGTTGAAATAGCTAAGTCATATATAGAAGAAATAGGTGGTTTTGAAAAGTTTGCTATGTGGGGATTGTATTAACAAAAAAATATTGTATAATATCTTTGGTGATTTAAATGAAGGTTTTAATGCATTCTTGTTGTGGACCATGTAGTGCTGCTGTTATTAAAGTATTAAGAGAAGATGGTCATGATTTAACAGGATATTGGTATAATTTAAATATTCATCCATATAAAGAATATGAAGCAAGATTAAATGCATATAAAGAATATGCTAAACTTGTAGATTTAGATATAGTAGTTGAAGATTATTATGGCCTTAGAGAGTTTACTAAAAATGTAATAGATAGACTTGATAATAGATGTGAATATTGTTATAGAAGTAGATTAGAACATGTAGTAAAATATGCTAAAGATAATAATTTTGATGCATTTACTACAACATTATTAATAAGTCCTTATCAAAAACATGATTTAATTATTAAAGTATGTGAAGAATTAGAGAAAGAATATGGAATTAAATTTTTATATAAAGATTTTAGACCATATTTTAGAGAAGGACAAGCTATGTTTAGAGAAACAGGATTATATATGCAAAAGTATTGTGGTTGTATTTTTAGTGAAGAAGAAAGATATTTAAAAAAGAAATAATCTATGATATAATATTCTAGGAGATAGATAAAATGAACGATATAAACACATTAAAAGCAGCTGGATATGATGTTGATAAAGCAAGTGCTGATCTTGGCGGAATCGACATGTATAATGAAATATTAAATGATTTCTATAATGAGAATATTGATAGAGTAAAAAGAATTATAAATTTTAAAAAAACTGATGATTATAAAAACTATGCTATTGAAGTACATGCTATGAAAAGTGAATGCATGTATTTAGGAATTAATGTACTAGCAAACATGTGTCTAGAGCATCAATTAAAAAGTGAAGCTAATGATGTAGAATATGTTACTTCACATTTTGATGAATTAATGACTGAAATAGCAAAAGTACTTACTGTTATAAAAACATATTTTGGAAAGTAGGTGCTAATATGAGTATGAATTATTAAATTAGATATATATTATTTGAATTATAGCCCAATATAATAATTTGTACTTGTATAACAATATTTAATATGTTATAATACGTTTGACTGAAAGAGAGTGGGCTAAACCCACTCTTTAATTTTAAAAAGGAGGTAATTATGGAAGAAAAAATAATTGCTGCAGTTAAAGAACCATTAGAAAAAGAGAATATTGAATTAGTAGGTGTTCACTTTGGAGAAGAGGATGGTCAAAAAACATTATTTGTAACTATAGATAGTGAAAATGGAGTTGATTTAGATTTATGTGTTAAAGCAACACATATAGTAGATCCAATTATTGATTCACTAGATTTAGATATTGAAGATTATGTTTTAGATGTAGGAAGTAAAGGAGTGAGTGAAGATGAAAACTAAGAAAACTAAAGAAGTAACAGAAGCAGAAAAAGCAAAAGAATTTAAAGCAGCTTTAGATTATATCGTTAAAGAAAAAGGTATTGATGAAGATACTGTAATCGAAGCAATGCAAACTGCATTATCAACAGCTTTTAGAAAAAATGAAAAAGCTGATTATGCATCTCGTGTATTAATTGATAGAAATACAGGAGAAATAAAAGTATTTAAAGTAACAAAAATAGTAGATGACTATAAAGATGATGATGATGAAATAGATCCAGAAACAGGAGAAGTAAAAGTACAACATGATTACTTAAATGAGATGACTATTTCAGAAGCAAAAGATAAGAATTTAGATTATCAAGTAGGAGATGAAATATTAGAAGAAGTAACTCCTAAAGATTTTGGTAGAGTAGCTATTTCAGTTGCTAAACAAGTAGTATTACAAAAGATTAGAGAAGCTGAAAGAGAAAAAGTCATGAGTGAATTTGAAGATAAAGAAGATGAACTTATGGTTGGTTTCTTAGCTATGGAAGATGTTAAAAACTATTATGTTGATTTAGGAAAAGCTAGAGGAATACTTCCAAAGAGTGAATTAATTCCTGGAGAAAAATTAACAATGGGAGATAGTATTAAAGTTTATATTACTAAAATAGAAACTACTCCTAAAGGACCACTTATTCTTGTATCAAGAAAGAATTATGGTTTTGTTAAAAGACTATTTGAACATGAAATTCCTGAATTTGCAGATGGAACTTTAGAACTTAGAGGAGTAGCAAGAGAAGCTGGTGTTAGAAGTAAAGTAGCTGTTTCTTCAACAAATCCAAATGTTGATCCAATAGGAAGTTGTATTGGTGAAAAGGGAAGAAGAATTGCTAATATAATAAATGAATTAGGTGGAGAAAAAGTTGATTTAATAGAATATTCAACAGATCCTGAAGAATTTATTGCTCATGCATTAAGTCCAGCTAAAAACTTAAACGTATCTATTACTGATGAAAAGAAGAAAGAAGCATTAGTAATAGCTGATGATGAAAACTTAAGTTTAGCTATTGGTAAAAAAGGTATCAATATTAAACTTGCTAGTAGATTAACAAAATATACAATTAATATTAAAACACTTGAGGATATTAACAAATCAATTAATGCATAAGGAGGACTTATGAAACAGAGAAAGATACCAATGAGAACATGTGTTGTCAGTGGAGAAAAATGTGAAAAAAAAGACTTACTTAGAATAGTAAGAAATAATGAAGGATTAGTTTTTGTTGATGATACTTTAAAAGCTAATGGTAGAGGAGCTTATCTTAAAAAAGATAAAGATATTATAGAAAAAGCTCGTAAAACTAAAGTATTAGAAAGACATCTAGATACAAAAATTAATGATGAAATATATAATGAATTATTAGAAAAAATTAATTAATAAGGAGGTTATTTATGAGTATAGAAGATTATGCTTTAGAACTTGGAATTAGTAGTGAAGAAGTTATTTCAACACTTAAATCTTTAGGTTATAAATATAATAATAAAGATGATATTCTTGATGATGAAGCTATTATAGTTCTTGATAATGAACTTGGATCTTTATCAAATAATGAAGATAATATTAGTGAAGAATTATTAGATAAATTTGAAATGGAAGATAGAGCTGAAGAAGCTGCTATGGCATATAATATTGAACTTGATTCAGATACACAAGTAAAAGAGAAAATTAAAAAGAAAGATAATAGTAATAAATCAAGTAAAAAAGATAAAGAAGAATTAATTCTTGAAAAGAAAAATATTTATAAAAATAAAGAAAAACTTCAAAGTAATAAAGAAGAAGTAGAAAGCAATATAGTTTTATATAAAGATGGAATGAGTGTTGCTGATTTAGCTGAAAGATTACATGTTAATGTAACAGATGTAGTTAAAAAATTAATTGGTATGGGACTTATGATTTCTTCAAATCAAGCTATATCATATGATGATGCTAGTGTAGTAGTACTTGATTATAATAAGGAACTTGCTAGAGAAGAAACAACTGATATTAGTAATTTTGAAGAATATGTAATTAATGATAAAGAAGAAGATTTATTACCAAGACCAGCAGTAGTAACAATAATGGGACATGTAGATCATGGTAAAACAACACTATTAGACTATATTAGAAATTCACATGTTGCTTTAGGAGAAGCAGGTGGAATTACACAAGCTATAGGAGCTTATCAAGTAGAAAAAGATGGTAAAAAGATTACATTTATTGATACTCCAGGACATGCAGCATTTACTGAAATGAGAGCACGTGGTGCTAGTGTAACAGATATAGTAGTTATTATAGTTGCTGCTGATGATGGTGTAATGCCTCAAACAAAAGAAGCAATTGATCATGCTAAAGCTGCTAATGTTCCAATAATAGTAGCAATTAATAAAATAGATAAACCTAATGTTAATGTAGATAAAATAATGAGTGAATTATCTGAACTTGGACTTACTCCAGAAGAATGGGGTGGAGATACTATATTTGTTAAGATTAGTGCTAAAACAGGTGAAGGAGTAGACTTATTATTAGATAATATTAATGCATTAAGTGAAATATTAGAATTAAAAGCAAATCCAAATAGATATGCTATTGGTAGTGTTATTGAAGCAAGACTTGATAAAAATAAAGGTCCAGTAGTAACATTATTAATTCAAAATGGTACTTTAAGATTAGGAGATCCAATTGTTGTTGGAACTGCTCATGGAAAAGTAAGAACTTTAAGAGATGATGCTGGAAAAGAAGTAGTATCCGCAGAACCATCAAAACCAGTTGAAGTAACAGGTTTAGAAGAAGTTCCAGTAGCAGGAGATAAATTTATGGCTTTTGAAAATGAAAAAGAATCTCGTAGTGTAGCTATGAAGAGAAAAGAAGCTCAAAAGTCACAAAGATTTGCTCGTAAAGCGCTTTCTTTAGATGAATTATTTGATTCTATTAAAGAAGGTAGAAAAGAAATAAATGTAGTATTAAAAACAGATGTTAAAGGTAGTGAAGAAGCTGTTAAAAATGCACTTCTTAAGATTAATGTTGAAGGTGTAAAAGTAAATGTTATTAGAAGTGGTTGTGGAACAATTACTGAAAGTGATATAGTTCTAGCACATGCATCAAATGCTATTGTAATAGGATTTAATGTAATACCTCCTAAATCTGTTAAAGAAGCTGCTAAATCTTATGAAGTAGAGATTAGACTTTATAATATTATTTATAAATTAGTAGAAGAAATAGAAGCTGCTATGAAAGGTATGTTAGATCCAGAATATGAAGAAGTAGTAATTGGTGAAGCAGAAGTAAGACAATTATTCCATTTCTCAAAAGTTGGAAATATAGCTGGTTCTCATGTTATAAGTGGTATAGTTAAACAAAACTCACCATGTAGAGTAATTAGAGATGGTATAGTAGTAACTACTTCTAAGATTGGTTCTCTTCAAAGAGAAAAAGACCAAGCTAAAGAAGTTAAAGAAGGATATGATTGTGGTATCATAGTTGAAGCATTTCCTGATATTAAAGAAGGAGATGTAATTGAAGTCTTCGAGGAAAGAGAAGTGAAGAGAGCATGAGTAGTTTAAAAGGTGAAAGAATCTCTTCAGATATTCAAAGAGAAATCTCTAATATATTATTATTAGAAGCAAAAGATGAAGATTTTAAACATGTTACTATTACTGCTGTAGAAGCAACTAATGATTTATCATTTGCAAAAGTATATTTTACAACTACAGATGATAGAGTAAAAGTTGAACATGATCTAAATAATGCAGCAGGTTTCTTTAGAAGCTTACTTGCTGAAAGATTAGAAGTAAGACATACACCAGAATTAAGATTTATATTTGATGAATCAATTGAATATGGTGCTAAAATAGAAAAAATAATAGAAAAATTACATGAAGAAGAGTAAACAACTCTTCTTTTAATTTGACACTAAGTGTAATTGATTTTATAATTAAATTAAGATAGGAAGTGTATATTATGGAAGAAAATAATAATACAGTTGAACCAATTCAACAAGAAGAGCCTAAAAAGAAAAGAAAATTAAGAAGAGGAACTATTCCTAAATTAATATTAGCTTTAATAATGTTTGTAGCAGGTGTAACTTTAATTGTTATATCGATTAAATATGATGGAAATGAAGTTCAAAAACCTGAAGAAAATAACACAACTGATATAGATATAGGACCAGTTGTTGAACCACCTGAAAATACAACAATATATGAAAATGTATTTATTTATACAAAAGAAAAGACTGAAAGTGGAAAACAAAACTATGATATTTTAATATTAAGAAATGATAATACATTTGTTTATAATTATGATTCAGCATATTCTTCAACTCCAATAGTAGGAACTTATAAAGAAGATGGTGAAAATATATCTTTTGAAGAAAAAATATCATATGGTACTGATGACTGCTTTTATACTGAAGGAATTAACTTCCAAAAATATACTGGTATAAAAGGAGAAGATAAAATTACAATAACAACTGATGGAGAAACAAAAGAGTTTTTAAATACAATTATTCCTAATGGAGATCAACCAACATATATAACAGATTCTTGGTATTCAATTAATCCAGCAGATGGAGTAAGACCAGAAGGCACTAATTATGGTATGAAAGATGATACTTGGTTAAATTGTAATAATTTAGAAAATTAGGATGTTTATATGGATAAAATTAAAGAAAGAATAAAAGAATTTATTCATAATCATATAATAATTATATGCATTAGTTTTATATTACTTTTAATATTATTAGCAGCAGGATCACTAGAATCTTATTATGCAGGAAAAGATGTATTTAAAGCTACTGTTGTTGAAATAGATAATAAAACAATTAGAGTAGAATATGGTACTAAAAATGGTGATCCTGTAAAAGTAGAAATGAAAAAGCCATTATTACAAAAACTACAAAAGTATGATTATGTATGTGTTTATGAAGAAAATGGAGAACTAAAACTTGCATTATTTGGAGATAAATTGGGAGATATATGTGGTTTAATATTATTGATATTGCTCTTTATTTTGATACCTTATATCATGCTATATAAAAAACTAAAAAATAAAAAAGATGTCTATTTAGTATTATTTGGAGTTTCATTATTTTTTGGATTAGTAATATATTTTATTTTTAAAAATATGGGTGCTAGTACATCATCAGGTGATACTAAATACATGATATTATTAATATTACCAGCTTTGTTTGGAATATTATTTGCAATAGAATCATGGAAAAATAGAGGTAGATAGAATGAAAAAAGATAATAAAAAAGCAAAAATAATTGGGACTATAATAGCATGTTTATTTTTAGTAGGCGTAGTATTAGTAATATGTTCTAGCATATTAAGGAATAAAACAATAGAGACATATGTATATGGAATAGATGGAGATACAATAGTACTTGATAGTTCTATAGATGGAAAAGAATATACTTGTAAACAACCATTTTATACTAAGTATGATATTACTGATACACTGTATATAATTGAAAAAAATAAAAAAGTTACAATAGTACCAAATCCAGAAATATTAAATAAAATCGCTATTGGTTTAATGATATGTCCATTTTTATTATTTGCAATTGTTTCTTTAATTAGATATTTTATGGCTAATGATGGATTTTTCCGTAGTAGTAGATTTAAAGCTGTAGTATTTATATCAATTATATATTTTGCTTGTTTAGGATTTATATTCTTTACTGCAGCATCAGTATCTGGATTTGATGATCCATTAGTACTATATTCAATAGGTGCTTATATAGTATTAATATCATTTGTATTATTTATAACAAGTGACACATATAAAAAAGATTCAAAATAAAAGAAAATAAAAAAATGCTCATTTGAGCATTTTTATTATGCAAGACTAAGTAAATGAACTGCTATATTAAAATATACAATTAATGATATAGCATCAACTATAGTTGTTATAAATGGACTTGCCATAACAGCCGGGTCAAATCCTAATTTCTTAGCAAATATTGGAAGAGAACAACCAACTATTTTTGCAATAGAAACTGTAAGTACTAAAGTTAAACAAACTACTAATGCAACACTAGTTGAAACTTTATCTATAAGCATTAATTTAATAAAATTAGCTGCTGCTAGAGTAATACCTACCATTAGTGATACTCTAAATTCTTTCCATATAACTTTTAATAAATCAGAAAATTCAATATCATTTAATGATAAACTACGAATAATAGTAACACTTGCTTGTCCTCCAGCATTACCACCAGTATCCATAAGCATTGGTATAAATGAAGTAAGAATAACCATTGAAGCTAAAGCAGTTTCATAATGTTGAATAATCTTACCTGTAAATGTAGCAGATATCATTAAAAGTAATAACCATGGTATTCTACTTTTCCATATATCAAATATTGATAGTTTTAAATAAGATTTTTCTGTTGGTAAAATAGCAGCCATTTTTTCAATATCTTCTGTTGCCTCTGCTTCGATGATATCCACAACATCATCGATTGTGATAATACCAACTAATTTTTGTTCTGAATCAACAACTGGAACTGAAGTAACATCATATTCTTGAATTAATTTAGCAACATCTTCTTGGTCAGTTAAAGTACTAACAGATATAAAATCTTGATCCATTATTTCAGATAATGGAGTATTTTCATCGTGAACTACTAAATCTTTTAATGTAACAGTTCCAATTAATTCACGTTTTTTATCAGTAATGAAACAAACATTAATTGTTTCTTTTTCATCATATTCGTTTCTAATTTTCTTAAGGGCATCTTTAATAGTATTATATTCTTTAAAATCTAAGTATTCTACAGTCATAATACTACCAGCTGAATTATCAGGATACTTAAGTAATTGATTAATTTCACGTCTTGTTTCACTATCTACTTTATTAAGTAGTTTAGTAACTACATTAGCAGGCATTTCATCCATTAAGTCAGTGGCATCATCAGCTGCCATATCATTTATGATTTCAGCTGCTTCACTTTCAGTTAGTGATGTAATAATTCTAGCTTCTGTATCAGTTTCTAAATATGAAAAAACATCAGCAGCAATATCTTTAGGTAATAATCTAAATAATTTTATTACTTCTTTATGAGGTAATTCTTCTAATACTTCTGCAATATCATGTTCATTCATATCACTTAACATTCTTTTAATATCAGCATATCTTTTATCTTCTATTAATGATTCTATTCTTTCTAGCATATAATCACCGCCTTTTTACGCCCTAGATTATATCATAAAAATAGTAATTTGTCTCAAAATTATGAAAAAAATATTATTTTTAGTATAATATAGGTGAAAGGAAGATAGTATGAAAAATAATATACCTAATCATGTTGGAATTATAATGGATGGTAATGGAAGATGGGCCACTAGAAGAGGACTTATTAGAAGTGAAGGACATAGAGCTGGATATGAACGTCTTAAAAAAACAGCATTATATATTTTAAAAAAAGGAGTTAAATATCTTAGTATATTTGCTTTTTCAACAGAAAACTTTAAAAGAAGTAAAGAAGAAGTAGACTTCTTAATGGCTTTATTTTGCGATGGATTCGGTAAAGAAAAAAACTTTTTCTTAGAAAATGATGTAAAAGTAGTTTTTTCTGGTAGAGAAAAACCATTATCAAAGAAATTATTAAAAATAATGAAAGAATTAGAAGAATTAACTAAAGATTGTAAAACAGGTACTTTAAATATATGTTTAAATTATGGTGGACAAAGTGAAATAGTAGATGCCTCTAAGAAAATAGCTGAATTAGTTAAAGAAGATAAATTAAACATTGATGATATAACAGAAGAAACATTTTATAAATATTTATATAATGAATTACCACCAATTGATTTATTAATTAGGACAAGTGGTGAAGTGAGAATAAGTAATTTTATGCTATATAGTTTAAGTTATTCTGAATTAGTATTTACAAGTACATGTTTTCCAGATTTTGATGAAAATGAGTTTGATAAAGCATTAGAAGATTATTTTAGTAGAAATATTACAAAAGGTGGTGTTAAAAAACAACAATAATTGTTGTTTTTTTATTTTACAATTATAAAAAAATATGATAAAGTTATATTAGTATGATAATAAAAAAGTAGTAGGTGATAATAAATGGCTGATACAGGATTTATAGATGGAAATACAACAAATATATTAAGTTCAGATGTTTTATATGGTAACAATGATAATGGACAACAAAACTTGAATTTAAAAAATTCATTTTATGTTCAAGTAACATATGAAGATGGAGATGGAACTCATACAGTTGATGCTATTCTAACTCCAAATGGAAATAGTAGGGGATTAGAACAAGGAGGATATACATTAACAGATTTTAATGGGCAAGATATGTATATTCCTAGCTTTTTATATACAACAGATGATATTAAAGTATATGATGTACCACCATCAGAGTTTGGAAATGCGCAAGCAGGAATAACACCACATATTAATGATGGTAATGGTAATTATGTAAGTGCAGCTGATAATTCATATATAACAGTAACATCAGTAACTAGTGATGTGGGAAGTTTTAGTGAAACAAGATATAATTCAGATGGTCAACAAACTGGTCAAGCCCTAGTTGATAATAGAGGAAATATTGTTTCAGGAGATTTATATAGAATGAGTGATACAGTTCCTGGAAGTACTGATCAAAGTGCAGTTACACCAGATGCTCCAGCTCCTGGAAGTACAGAACAGCCACCATCAGTTGATACAATTCAACCACCAAGTCCAATGCCAGAATCAACACCTGCTGGTGCTGATAGAGGCTACTATGATTCATCAATGGATTATGGTGAAGGTGCAACAATGACTACATCTGATCCTGAATCAATTAATAGCGGTAGAGCTCAAAGAACAACTACTACAATAACAGATGCAAATGGAAATGTGGTAGGTACAGAAGAATGTACAAGAACTAGTAACTACATGGAAGTAGTTTATAAAGATGCAAAAGGAAATGTTGTAAGAAGAGAAACATATACAAATACAAATTTTGCAGATGGAAAGCCAACTCCATCAACAACAACAAATTATGAACCTATTATTGCAGATAATGGAAATGATATTGTTGGAAGTAGAGAAACTACTATTAGATCTAATGGTGAAACAGTAGTAACTAATAGAGATTTAGATGGTAATATAAAAAGTACAACAACAACAACTTATACATATAATGAAGATGGTACACAAGTAACAGGTTATAGAGAAGTTACAAGAGATGGAAGCGGAAACATAACAAAAACTACAGTTGTTAAACAAGAAAATGGAATTCAAATCAAAGAGTTTTATGATGAAACTGGAAAATTAACTCAAAGAAATACAACTATAGATGGTAAATCAACTACTAGAGAATATTATACAGATGGTAAGTTAACTAAAACTGAAAAAACAACAATTGAAAATGGAAAAACAACTACAACAACCACTGAATATAAGAGTGATGGTAAAAAAGTTACAACAGTTGAACAAGATGGAAATAAACAAACAATAACTACTAAAGTATATGATGAAAGTGGTAAAGAAGTTGCAACTACTAAAGTAATAGAAGAAAAAACTGAAGATGGAATGATTATTAGAACAACTATTACTAAAGATGGAACAGTTGTAGAAAAGATAGATCCTAAAACAGGAGAGGTTGTAGAAAAAATCTCTGAAAAAGGTTCATTAGCAAAATATGCTACTGAAAATCCTGGAAATAGAGGAGATGGAACTTTAGGATCTAATTTAAGTACTGTATATGATTCAATGCAGGAAATAAAAGGAAAAATAACTGAACATACAGAACTAACTCATACTGCTACAAGTAATAGAGAAGCATCTGTAATTGGAGCTATGTATGGAGCAACTAATTTCTATGGTAATGTAACTGATGCATTATATGGAAAATTAAGTGCTGAAGCAGATGCTATTTATGATATTGCTAATACTATTTATCAAATGGATGAAGTATTAGGCTCAACAAGTGGATTACTAGCATCTAAAGATTTAAGTAATGATCAAGGAATATTTGATAGAGCTAAATTTAGTGAACAGATTAGTGCATTACAAGCTGCATCTGATTCATTAAAAGCAGGTACTCAAGAAGCAATAGCTCAAGCAAGATTAAAATATAATGATGCATTAGATTCATTAACAAAGACATTTAGTACAGATGGTACATCTAAACCTGGAATTGTAAGCATGGATGCAATTAAATCTGCAGTTTCAGCAATAGTACCAGCATTAAATGAAGAAGTAGCAAAAGCTGATGGATTATTAACAAGTGTTAATGGATTCATGAGTAAAATAGGTGGAGAAAACATGTTGAAAGGTGGCGTTTGGGAAGACGTTGCTACTAACATGCAAAACTTTGAAAACCTATTAAAACTTAATAAAGATGCTGCAACAGAATTAAGTACAAGAATTAAAACTGCTATGGGTTGGATCGAATCTTATATGGATAAAATAGGTGCAACTGAAGTAGATACTGATAAACTTGGTGATTTAAAAATTGAATTACAAAGAGCAAAAGATCACTTAGCAGAATTAGAAGCATCTAAACATATGGTAGATGATTATGGAACAGATCCTAAAACAGGAGAAAGAGTAAAAATAGGTGAACATCAAGAGCCACCACAATCTGAAATAGATGCTGCAGCAAAACTTGTTGAAGAAACTGAAAAGAAAGTAACAGACATTGAAGGCTTAATTCAAATAATGAATAAAGCTCAAGAATATATAGCTGAATGTGTTGAACAAATAAATAATGCTTATGCAGATCCAGTAGCTTATACTGAAGGAAATATTAGTTTTGAATCTAGCGTTGATATTCAACCACTAATTGATTCTGGATTAATAGATGGAAGTACAGATTATAGCAAATTAATTGATGATTATTATGCTAAGATAAAAGCTGAAGAAGCAGAGCAACAACCACCTGTTGAGACACCAACAGGCGCAGATCAAGCAGGAGCAACAGAACCTCCTACTGGTGCGGATGATCCAGGTAATGATGATCCGGATGACCCTGGTTCTAATTGGGGAGGAGGACCTGGTGGAGGACCTGATCCAGAACCAACTCCAAAGACTGAGCCTAAGACTGAACCTCTTACAGAAGCACCAACAACTCCTGTAACAGAACCAGTAACTGAGACTCCAACAACACCTACAACTGAGACACCAACGGAACAACAAACAATTCCTGGAACAGAAACACCAACACAAGGACCAGAAAATGAAACTAAACCTGGTGGTGGAGGATCAAATAAGAAACCAAAACCAAGCGGTGGAACAAATAAGAAGCCAAAAGATCCAAATTCTGAAACTAAACCTGAAGAACCAGAAATAATTGATACTCAAGATGAAATCTTAACTGATCCAGGTTATGTAGAGCCTGAAATAGAAGATGATTATTTTGAACCATCAATTGATGAAGAACCTGTACCAATTGATTTAGATCCAATTGAAATACCAACTGAAACAGTTCCAAAACAAGGAAATGGATTAAAGACAATGGGTATAGCAGCAGGAATTGGATTAGCCGTAGGAGCATCAGCATTAGGAGCTCATACAATTATGAAGAGCAAAGAAGAAGACGAAGAAGAAGACGACTACGGATACGAAAAATAATTTTAAAAGCACTAGAAATAATACTAGTGCTTTTTAATTTAATATGCTATAATAAATAATGTATAGAATAAAATAGAGGTGGTTTGAATGCTTTTTGGAAAGATACTAGAAGTTTCTGAAGATAAGGTAGTAATTCAAAATATTAGTAATGAAATTCCTACTCAGTTTTTAGGAGTTCATGTAGTATTTGAAGATGATAAAAATAAAATCTTAGGTGAAATATCTGCTATTGATAGTACAACAATTACTTGCTTATTAGTAGGTGAGTTTATTAATGGAGATTTTCAAGGAGGCTTAGATCATAGAATTTCTGATAAATCTATGATTAGAGCAGCTAATAAAGAAGAAGTAATTAACTTAGTTGGTGAACAATCAATTGATACTCCAAATAGTTTATATATAGGTAAAAATATTACTTATGAAGGTTTTAATGTATCAGCTAATATTAATGAATTATTTTCAAACCATTTTGCTATAATAGGTAACTCTGGTTCAGGTAAATCTTGTACAGTAGCAAGAATATTCCAAAACTTATTCTATAGAAAAAATAATGTTCCATTAAATTCTCATTTTGCTTTATTTGATGTTTATGGTGAATATCATGAAGCATTAGATATGATTAATAGAACACAATTTTGTAGATGTAAATATTTAACAACTGATGTTACTAAACCTGAAAATACTATTGTAAAAATACCACCATATTTATTAGAAGTTGATGATATAGCATTATTATTAAATGCAACTAGTCCAATGCAACTTCCAATTATTGAAAAAGCATTAAAATATGTTTATTTATTTACAGAAGATGAAAATAAAGTAAGAATTGTAAAAAATAATATTATTGCAAAAGCAGTATTAGATATTTTAACAAGTGGTAGAAATTCAAATCAAATTAGAGATCAAATTATCGCAGTATTAACAACATTTAATACATCAGATTTAAACTTAAATAGTGAAATAGCTCAACCAGGTTATGTTAGAACATTAATGCAATGTTTAAATATAGATGCAACTGGTAAAATTAATACAATTCAATTAGTTACTGAATTCTTAGAATCATTTATTGATGCAGGAGCTACTTTAACTCAAGATATGAAACCAAAAGTTTATACTTTAAGAGATTTATATAAAGCATTTGAATTTGCATTAATTAGTGAAGGTGTATTAAATAGTGATACTGTTTATGATATGAATAATATATTAAAAGTTAGATTAGATAGTATTATTAATGGAAACTATGGTAAATACTTTGAAGTTGATGGATATATAACAAGAGAAAACTTTATTAAACAATTATATACATCAGCAACTGGAGAAAGAGTACAAATAGTTAACTTTAACTTAAACTTCGTAGATGAAAGATTTGCTAAAACATTAACAAAACTTTATTCTAAAATATTCCTAGATTATGCTGTAACTTTAACAGATCACCAAAGCTTCTCAGTTAATATTATGCTAGAAGAAGCCCACAGATATGTTAAAAATGATAGTGATTTAGAAGTTCTTGGATATAATATTTTTGATAGAATTACTAAAGAGGGAAGAAAATATGGAGTTATTTTAGGACTTATAACACAAAGACCTAGTGAATTATCAACTACATCATTAAGTCAATGTTCTAATTATATTGTTCTTCGTATGTTCCACCCAGATGATATTGAAATTATTAAGAGTATTACACATAGTGTTTCAGAACATGATATAGATAAATTAAAGACTTTATCAGCTGGTACAGCATTATGTTTCGGAACAGCGTTTAAATTGCCTGTATATGCTAAAATAGATAAACCAAATCCAACACCAACATCAAATAATATTCAAGTTTCAGATCAATGGTTTAAAGTAGATGCAGTACAAGCACCAACACAAATAGCTAAGACAATGGAACAAACACTTGTAGATAAAAATACAATTGAAACGTTTCAATAATATTTAAAAAACACTTTTAAAAAAAGTGTTTTTATTATACAATGATAATAGGTGAAGAATATGAAAAAACTAGTTTATTATTTATTATTAACTATATTAATTCTTCCAACAATTGTATTTGCTAGTTCAACTTATAGTGAAAGCATTGATGTAGCTAATAAATACATATATGATTTTGAAGATTATTCTAGATATATAAAATTAACAGGTGATTTACCATATGGAGTAAATTCATCTAATAAATTAATTGTTTTATCAGACTTTAAAACAGGTGGTTTTTTAAATGAAAAAGAATATTTAACAAGTGCTGTTAAAGGTACATCATGGTTAGCACCAGGAATTGGATTTTGGCTAGTGGATAGAAAGATTTTAGATGTTAAATTTCAATCATTTCCAAATCCAAATATGGTATCTGGAGTAAGAGTAACAGAGTTTGTAAGACATGATACTAAAGTTAAAGGAGTAGGAACTAAAACAAATCCATGGTATTTTACAGATGGATATGTTGTAAAAGTAGGTTCATCTGATCTTTCTTCTGGTACTGCTACAGGTGGCTGTGAGCATGTACCTGAAGGCGGTAGTTGTAAGTTTAATCTTGCATATAATACAGCTATGGGAGTTAATATAAATAATTGCAAAAAAATAGTTGAGTCAAAAGGATCAACATTAACTTTAAATGGAAACGAATTGATAATTAGTGATGTTCATGGAGATATAAGTTGTTTCATTGATTTTGGAACAAATAGTAAATGTATTAAAGTTACATTTAATAATGATGATGGTAGTGGAGGAATGACTTCTCCAATATATTATAAATATGGTTATGGATGGTTTAGTGATTCATTATGCTTATCAAAAGTATCTTCAGTATCTAGACCAACAAAAACTGGTCATATATTTAATGGATATAAGATTAATAGTATAGTAGTCATAGATGCAACACCTAAAATAGCCGCTGGAATTAAAGAAGATATAACTTCTGATAGTAATACAGTAGAAGCAAAAGCTAGTTGGACAAAATGTACTGCTGGTACCTATTTAAATGGCAATAGATGTGTTGATTGTACGGCTGGCTCATATTCTTCTGCTGGGGCAGGAAGTTGTACTCCTTGCCCAGCTGGAACATATCAACCAGATGCTGGAAAGTCATCATGCAACCCATGTACAGCTGGCTCATATTCTATAGCTGGTTTGAATAGATGTATAGCTTGTACAAATGGAAAGACATCTAATGCTAAATCAGGATCTTGTCCAAAAAACTGTTTGAATAATGCAAATGTTAGCCAATGGGAAACAGCTTATTGGAATACAAATAATACAGTAACTAATAATTGTAGAATTAGATCATGTAATAGTGGATATAGGCTCAGTTCAAATAAATGTGTTAGAAACACATGCTCTAATTGGGGAGATGATATTTGGATTACTGGTCCATCAGAAAGAAGCTGCAATAATGCTGTTGCTGATTGGATTAGTGACAATTATCCACATGGAGAAATGTATGTAGACTATAATTGCGGTATGTCTCAAGCAAATCAATATTGTACATATAATAGAGGTGGAGGATATTGGAATGCTGCATGTAAGAGATGCAATGACTAATAATAAAAATAAAGATTAGAAATAATCTTTATTTTTTATGCATAAAAAAAGTACCATTAATTGGTACTTTTATTAATCTTTTTTATTGTTATCTTCTCCAGATAATTCATTACTTAATTTAATTCTATATGGATTATCTGCAGAACCATCACCAGATTTATAGAATGAATATTCATTTAATTCAATTACTAAATATAAGTTTCTATTATATTTTGTAGTAGATATATCAAATATCTTACCATCAAATATATATGCTTTTGAATTTTCTTCTGGAGCAGCTGTCATAATCCATTCAGTTGATTGTGTGTTTTGTGAAATGAAATTAAAGTTTGAACAAGATCTATCATATATATTTTTACAATTTGGATCTAAACTAATTCTCATAAATTCATATGGAGTAATAGTACTAAAATAATAAGCTTTAGTACTTAGTGTAGAACATTCAGTACTTCCATCTTGACTTTCGTCTTCAGCACTTCTTGGTGCCACACATAAATGTCTACTAACTAATTTTGATTTTAATTCACTATTTAAGAAATCTTTATCTTTGTATAATTCCTCTAACTTTTCTTGTAATAAACTATCATTAAATATATTATATCCAACGAACTTACTTGAATCTTCATTGAATCTATCATCCCATCTAGTCTTAATAGTATTCTCAGTAAATGTAGCTCTTAATTTTAGAGTTCCATCTGAACTAATACTTAATATTTGCCAAATATAATCATTAACAGTACTATTTTTCTTAACAGTTCCAAAAGCAACATAGTTATTTAAATTTTTACCTCTAAAGTAATAATCACCATTATTTGCTCTATATAAACCACTACCATTATTAGTAACTTGATTATCATTTAATACTTGCTTATATAATTCAATAGTTCTATATCTTTCACCACAATTTAGATATGGTACGTAAGAATATTCACCACTATTTTTAGAAATAGTTACAGAAGCAGTACAACTTGTTGAATCTTCAAGTAACTCATCTAATGGTTTAATATATTCACCAGCTACTAAACTTTGATAACCTAAATTATATTTAGCATTATCAGTAGTAAATTTACTTTCATTATCTTTAACATAGTTTTTACTAGCAGAAACCATTTTCTTTTCTAATTCTTCATATGTTATATATTTTGGTCTAGTTAAACTAATTAACCATACTATTAATAGTAATAATAGAAATCCACCAAGAATACTAGCACATATTATTATAAATTTTTTAGTATCCATTAAAACACTTCCTTTTTATATGTTAATTATACAATAATAGACAATTTTTAACAATTATTTTGTTAACATTTTATATATACTTTCTACATCTTTTTTAGTATTTCTATTATAAGATGGAATAACATGTAAATGATAATGTTTAACTTCTTGTAATTTACCATTATTTTGTAATAATCTAAATCCATTTGGTTTTAATTTTTCATCAATCATTTTAACAACTATTTTACTAGCTTTATTAATTTCTTTTAAATAATCTAGATCAATATCATTAACATCTAAAAAATGCTTTTTAGGAATAATTAAAGTATGTCCATTAGCAAGAGGATTAATATCTAAAAAACACCTTACATAATCATTTTCATATATAGTATATGAAGGAATATCTCCTTTATTAATTTTACAAAATAAACAATCCATTTAAATCACCTAAATGTATTATATATTAATTTTAATATAACTTCAAATGTAAAAGTATTGTAAAACTTTAATTTTATATAAAATTATATTATGTAAAACAAAATAGTCTAAATAATTATTTTTTTATAAAGACATTTTAAGTTTTTAATATATGATAGTTATAATAAAAAATATTTTTATCGATTTGATACACTTTTTTCTTAATGATATATTGCCTTTGAAAGGAGGTTTAATGTTAAATCAAGTTGTTATAGCTGGAAGGTTAACTGCTAATCCTGAAATAGTTACTACAGAAAATGATAAGAAAAGGACATATTTAACAGTTGCTGTTCCAAGAAGCTATAAAAATATAGATGGAACTTATGATTCTGATTTCATAAGATGTATTCTTTGGGGTGGTATAGCAGAATCCACATGTGAATACTGCAAAAAAGGAGATATTATTGGAATCAAAGGAAGAATCCAAACATCTAGTTACGAAAAGGATGGTGAGAAAGTTTATGTAACTGATGTAATAGCAGAAAAAGTTTCATTTTTATCTTCAAATCATAAAACAGAAGAATAATCTTCTGTTTTTTATGGCATATTAAAAAAATATAGTTTATAATACTAACTTATTAGGAGAGTTTTATGAAAATATTTGTAAAAGATAAAGTTTATGTTCAAAAGAAGGATTTAACACATTTATTAAAAGCATTTAATGGAAAGAGTATTCCATCAAGTATAATAGATAAAGTATTTAATAGTCCTTTCTTTGTTAATAAAGATAATGAATATGATTTTGTTTCATTTGAATCTTTAGAAGCAGTTGATTTTTTAAAAAAATGTACTTGGATAATAGATTATAATGAATTTGATGGTATGACTTATGAAGAGATGATGGACTATGCTTTTCATATTTTTGAAGAAATAAATAAAGTTATTAATGAATATAATGAACTGCCTGAAGAAGAAAGAAAAAAAGAAGAAGAGAATACTTCAATAGCAATAGAATTATTAGAACATAAAATGTGGTCAGTTAGAGATGTTTTATGGCATAAACAAGGCCATTTAAAATTTCCACTACCATATGGAACAAGAGCAAATTATTTTATTAATGAACTAAAAAAACAAAGTGTTCTAAGAAGACTATTAAATAGATTTAAGTAGTAGGTGGGTTTATGGATGAAATATTAAAAATTGTACTTGAAAGAAATAAAAAGAGACAAATATTAAATAAAAGAGATATTAAAAGAATTTGTGAAATTATTATAGGGATGCATAATTATAAATCAAATATTAGTATTATCTTTGAAAATAGATTTGCAGATAGTAGTAAATCAGCACTTGGTAAACAAGTTCCTAATGTAGATGAATTATATGCATTAACATTTGATGAAGAAATAATCTTTTATTTAGAAACTCTAGAAAAAGTAGCAGAAGCAAAATATCAATTACGTGGTAAAAATATGGAAGGATGTAAAACTGATTATTATAACTATTTTATATTATCAGCTATTTTTCATGAATTTACTCATGTTGATCAATTTGATAGGATTAATAAAAATAAGAAAGATTCAATTACTAAGATGCTTTTAATATGTAATAAACTAAAAGCTATAAGAGATTTTTATGCTACTAATTATTCATATTTTATAGATGAAGTAAATGCATTTACTAAAAGTGAAGTAGATGCTTCAAAAATATATACTAGTATGCCAAATGAAATAGTAAGTTTAAGAGATAAAAATGAATATGCGTATTTTGCTATAAGTAATCTTTTATCTAGATATACAGTTGATGCTACTAGTGATGAAGTAGTAAGTCCATCTGAAGTGTTAGTATACTCTGCTACTAATTATAATTTAGAAAGATGTAAAATTGATGCAAAAGAGTTTGAAAAGTTAGTTTGCCAACCATACAATATGACGTTATATAAAAAATTAACATTAGGTTTACCACTTACTTATTCAGAGTTTGCATATGCAAATTTATTAAATAGTTGTATAGCTGGTGGTCAAATAGTTGATATTCAAAAAAAATTAGAAAGAAAAATATAAAAGACTTAATGGTCTTTTTTATTTTATTATGATAAAATATAAAAGGTAATATATTATAGGAGGAATACTTATGTATGATTTTACTTTAGTAGTATTTGGAGACAAATTAGAATTAGAAACTGATACGCCTTTTAAAATCATTTATTATGATGGTAATTTAAAAAATATTATTGATAAAATTGATACTAAGTATGTTTTATTTGTTAGAAGTAATGATTCTATAACAGAGAATTATTGGAATGAAGTAATAAAGAAAACAAGTAAAGATTTTGATTCATGTTTTATAAACTTTAAGTGTGATTATCCTAATTATAGTGAAGATAAAATACCAACTGATCCTAAAGAAATAAAAGGTATTTTACCATTATATGGTAGTTATATTTGGAGTTTTATATTTAGAGTTGAATTATTTAAAAAATTATTTGATTTTGTTACTGAAAAAGGATTCAATGATTTTGTTAAAGAAAACTTTAAGAAAACAGATTGTATTAGTGATATAGTATATTATCATAAAGTAGATACTAATAAAGAATTAAATGAAGAATTATTCTATGTAGATGTTAAAAGATCAATTCATTTAAAAAATGCTATATATATTGGAAATGGAATAAGTGGAACATTTAATGGTTATATTAGTTGGGTAAGAAATATAGGAAGATGTTTTAGTAATGATTATGAAATATATATTATTTATGATGATATGAAAGATAATCTTCATGAAGAATTATCTAAATATTTTCATTTAATTAAATATGATAATAGAATTAATTATTTATGTGAAAGATTGCTTCTAACATATTCAGATTATTTTTATCCTAGAAATATAATATGTGTTGATAAAAATTATATGTTTATACATGGTAATCCAAGTGATTATCCAAACTCAAAACATTATTATGATGATGTTTATTCTGAATATGTTGCTGTATCTAAAACAGCTGCAAAAAAGTCAATTGGATATTATCCAACTAAAGATATAAAAGTTGCATATAATCCATATAAATTAGATCCAAATAAAGTATTACCTCATTTAAAATTAGTAACTACTATGAGAAGTTCAGATATTAAAAGACCAGAAAGAATAAAACAATTAGCTTCTGCTTTTGATGAATTAGATATACCATATACATGGAATGTATTTACTGATAAAAATGAAAATACTAATATAAATGGACTAATTTATAGAAGAAGAATTCCTAATACAATGCCATATGTTAATGATAGTGATTATTTAGTTCTATTAAGCGATAGTGAATCATTTTCATATAGTGTTGTAGAAGCATTATCAGTTAATACAAAAGTAATTGTTACACCATTAGAGGTATATGATGAAATAGGTGTAAAAGATGGTGAAAATGCATTTGTAGTACCTAAAGAATATTTTGATGAAGAGAATAAAGAAAAATTAAAAGAATTTGCAAAAAAAATATATGATAATAAAGATATGAAAATAGAATATACATTTGATTCAAAATTATATAATGAGTTCAATAATATATTTTTAAAGTAGGCGATTAAGATGGAAAAATAGTTGATAAGAAAACAAATGAAGTATTTACTACAAGCGGAATAAGTGGTGCAACTATTACATTTGGAGTATCAATAAAAACATATTAATTGTAAATAAATTATTAATAGAGTATAATGTTCTAAGACATATACTCTTTTTATATGTTAGGAAAGTGATTAGATGATTAAAATGTTTAAAAAACTATTTAAAAGTGTTAGAGAATATAAAAAAGTTTCAATATACTCAATTATATTTATTATATTAGAAGTATTAGTTGAAGTTATTATTCCATATACAATGGCTGATTTACTTGATAATGGTATAACAGCAGGTAATATGGATGTAGTTACAAAATGTGGAATTACATTAATTATATATGCTTTATGTTCATTATTATTTGGAACACTTGCTGGTGTTTTTGCATCAAAAGCTAGTTGTGGTTTTGCTAAAAACTTAAGACAAGATATGTATTATAATGTTCAAGATTTTTCATTTAATAATATTGATAAGTTTTCAACTTCAAGTATTATTACAAGACTTACAACAGATGTATCTAATGTACAAGGTGCATATCAAATGTTAATAAGAATCACAGTAAGAGCACCATTAATGTTAATATTTTCATTATTTATGGCATTTAAAATTAATAAAAGAATATCTGTTATATTTTTAGGTTTAATACCTGTTTTATCAATAGCATTATTCTTAATTATTAGAAAAGCTCATCCATTATTTGAAAAAGTATTTAAAACATATGATGAGTTAAATGAAAGTGTTCAAGAAAATGTTAGAGGTATTAGAGTAGTTAAATCTTTTGTTAAAGAAGATTATGAAAAAGATAAATTCGCTAAAGTATCTAAACTAATATATGATAGATTTTTATCTGCTGAAAAACTAGTAGCTTATAATGGACCTGTTATGCAACTTTGTATGTATGCTGGTATCATTTTAATATCTTGGTTTGGTGCTAAAATGATAGTTCATTCTGAGTTAACCGCTGGTGAACTTACAAGTTTAATAACTTATGGTGGTAGTATATTAGGCAGTTTAATGATGATATCTATGACTATAGTATTTTTAACACTTGCTATATCAAGTGGTGAAAGAATAGTAGAAATATTAGATGAAAAATCAAATCTTAGATCACCTGAAAATCCAATTAAAGATATGAAAGATGGAAGTATTATTTTTGATAATGTTTCATTTGGATATAAAGATAAATTAGTTCTTAAGAATATTAATCTTAATATTAAGAGTGGTGAAACTATTGGAATTATTGGTGCTACTGGTAGTTCCAAATCATCACTTGTTAGTTTAATTAGTAGGTTATATGATGTACAAAAAGGAAAAGTTTTAGTAGGAAATGTTGATGTAAGAGATTATGATTTAGATTATTTAAGAGATAATGTTTCTGTAGTACTTCAAAAAAATGTATTATTTAGTGGAACAATTAAAGAAAATCTAAGATGGGGAAATAAAACTGCAACAGATTTAGAAATGCAAGAAGCTTGTGCAGCAGCATGTGCTGATGAGTTTATAGAAGAATTACCTGATAAATATGATAGTCATGTAGATCAAGGTGGTAATAATTTTTCTGGTGGTCAAAAACAAAGATTATGTATCGCTAGGGCACTATTAAAAAGACCTAAAATATTAATTTTAGATGATTCAACTAGTGCTGTTGATACAGCAACAGATAACAAAATAAGAGAAGCATTTAAAAAATATATTCCTGATGTAACAAAAATTATTATTGCTCAAAGAATTAATTCTATAGAACATGCTGATAGAGTAATAGTTCTTGATAATGGAAAAGTAAATGCTTTTGATACTCCAAAGAATTTACTTAAAAATAATAAAATATATCAAGAAGTATATCATTCACAAGTGAAGGGAGGTAAATAAAATGAAAGAAAGTAAAAAATTACCTCAAGGACCTAGAGGAATGAAGATTGCTACTGAAAAACCTAAGTTTAATAAAAATACTTTTTTAAGAGTATTAGGTTATATGAAAAAATATAAATGGCAATATATTATTGTGTTTGCCTGTATTATTATTAGTTCACTAGCAACAGTAGCAAGTCAATTATTTATTAAAACATTAATAGATGATTATATTACACCACTTGTAGGAATGGAAAATCCAGTATATACAGGATTAATTCATTTCTTGTGTATTATGGCATGTATATATTTATTAGGAGTAATATTTTCATTTACTCAAAATAGAATAATGATATATGTATCTCAAGGTATTTTAAAAAATATTAGAGATGATATGTTCAATCATATGCAAGATTTACCAATATCTTATTTTGATCAAAACTTATATGGAGATATTATGAGTAAATATACTAATGATACTGATACATTAAGACAAATGATATCTCAATCAATAATAAGTATGATTCAATCAAGTATTACTTTAATTGTTACATTTGTATCTATGTTAGTATTAAATATACCTTTAACTTTAATAGTAATAGTAGGAATATTTTTAATGATAACTCTTACTAAAAATATTATGGTTAAATCAAGAATATATTTTAAGAAACAACAGGAATCTCTTGGAGAATTAAATGGTTATATTGAAGAAATGATTTCTGGTCAAAAAGTAGTAAAAGTATTTACTTATGAAGAAGAAGCAAAAAAAGCATTTGATAAATTAAATGATAAATTATTTGTTAATTCAAGTACTGCTAATGCATTAGGTAATGTAATGGGACCAGTTACTCATAATATAGGTAATTTAATATATGTAGTAATAGCATTTATAGGTGGAATATTTGCTATTAAATATCATAATTTAACTCTTGGTAGCGTAGCAGCATTTTTAACCTTAACAAGAAGTTTTACAATGCCAATAATGCAAGTAACTAGTCAATTTAATTCAATTATTATGGGACTTTCTGGTGCTGAAAGAATATTTAACTTAATAGATACACCTGTAGAAGAAAATAATGGACAAGTAAGACTAGTATTTGTTAAAGAAGATAAAGATGAATTAATTGAAAGTAATAAATATACAGGACTTTGGGCATGGAAAAAAGATGATAAATTAATTCCATTAAAAGGTGATGTTAGATTTAATAATGTACACTTTAGTTATGTTAAAGGAAAAGAAGTAATCCATGATATTAGTTTATATGCTAAACCAGGTCAAAAAATAGCTTTTGTTGGTTCAACAGGAGCAGGTAAAACTACAATAACTAATTTATTAAATAGATTTTATGATATTGATAAAGGAAGTATTACATATGATGGTATTGATATTAATGAAATAAACAAAAAAGATTTAAGAAAAAGTTTAGGTATGGTTTTGCAAGATACTAACTTATTTGATGGAACTATTATGGATAACATTAGATATGGTAAGGAAAATGCTACAGATGAAGAATGTATAGAAGCAGCTAAGCTTGCTAATGCACATGATTTTATTGAAATGTTACCAGATGGATATAAAACTAAAATAACTGGTAATGGTGCTAATCTATCACAAGGGCAAAGACAACTTTTATCAATAGCAAGATGTGCTGTTGCTAATCCTCCAGTAATGATACTTGATGAAGCAACATCTTCTATAGATACAAGAACTGAAAAGATAGTTCAAGATGGTATGGATAAATTAATGGAAGGAAGAACAGTATTTGTAATCGCACATAGATTATCTACAATACAAAATGCAAAAGCAATAATGGTTATGGAACATGGTAAAATAATTGAAAGAGGAAGTCATGAAGAACTAATTGCTCAAAAGGGTAGATACTATGAGTTATATACAGGAAAATTTGAATTAGAATAAAAGCACTTTGAAAAAGGGTGTTTTTATTTTATAATTATAGTAGGTGAAGATATGAAAAAAATAGTTTATTATTTGATGTTTATTATATTAATGTTTCCAACAATTATTTTTGCTAGTTCAACTTATGATGATGGAATAAATATTGCAAACAAATATATATATGATTTTCAGGATTATTCTAGATATATAAAATTAACAGGTGATTTACCATATGGAATAAATAGTTCTAATAAACCAGTAGTAGTGAGCGATTTTAAAACTGGTGGTTTTTTAAATGAGAAAGAATACAATATGAGTATTAGAAATAGTGCTTCATGGTTAGCTCCTGGAATAGGATATTGGTTAATAGGAAATAAAATACTAGATGTAAGAGTATCAGCATCAGTAAATGCTAATGTAGTATCAGGAGTAAGAGTAACAGAGTTTGTAAAACATGACGCTAAAGTTAAGGGAAATGGTACTAAAACAACTCCATGGTATTTTACAGATGGATATATTGTAAAAGTAGGTTCATCTGATCTTTCTTTAGGTACTGTTACTGGTAATTGTGAGCATGTTCAAGATGGTGGAAGCTGCAAGCATACTCTTACATATGATACTAAAGTTGGTGTTAACATAAATAATTGCAAAAAAACAGTTGAGTCAAAAGGAGCAACAATAACTTTAAATGGGAATGAATTGATAATTAGTAATGTTCATAGTGATATAAGTTGTCTTATAGACTTTGGAAATAATAAATGTGTTAAAGTTGATTTTAATAATGCAGGTGGAACTGGTGGAATGACTACACCAATATATTATAAATATGGATTTGGATGGTTTAGTGATGGATTATGCTTATCAAAGGTAAATAGTTTAAGTGTACCAACTAAAACAGGAAATAGATTTAATGGATATAGATACAATAGTATATTAATAATAAATGAAAATAGCCAAATAGCAGCAGGAATAAAAGAAAATATAACAAGTAATATAACTGCAGTTGCAGATTGGGAACCATGTGGACCAGGAAAATATTTAAGTGGAAATACTTGTGTTAGTTGTTCAGAAGGAACATATAGTAATGGAACTGCAAATACAACATGTACACCTTGCACAGCCGGAAAATTCGCAGCTGGAACAGGAAACACATCATGTACACCTTGCGCAGCCGGAAAATATGCATCAGGAACAGGAAACACATCATGTGCACCTTGCGCAGCCGGAAAATTCGCAGCTGGAACAGGAAATTCAATATGTACAGATTGTGTTGCGGGGTCATATTCAACAGGAACAGGAAATTCGGGATGTACAGCTTGTCAAAATGGAAAAACAAGTTCTACAGGATCAACATCATGCGGTTTAAATTGTACAAATACATCTAATGTAGCAAGTTGGAAAACAGCATCATGGACTAATAATTCTGTAAGTAATTTATGTACAATTAACTCATGTGCTTCAGGATATAAAATTAGTAGTAATACTTGTATACTTGATTCTATATTTACGTTCAAATATACTGGACGATTCCAATATAAAGATGGAGGCAATAATGCCGTAACAGTAGCTGCTAATTCTAACCCAACACAAATAAAAATTAATAATACTAATTGGTGGGTAAAATTCCTAACATCTGGAACATTAACAGTTAATAGTATTAATAGTAAGGTTGATGTCTTCTTAGTAGGAGGCGGCGGAGGCGCTGGAGGCTGCACTGAAACAAGAGGCGGCGGCGGAGGCGGCGGTGGATATACCACTACATACACAAACTTCGCAATAAGTGCACGATCTTATGGCATAACTATTGGAAATGGTGGTAACTGTGGCAGCAGTGGTGGATCTAGTAGTGCTTTTGGATATTCTGCTGCTGGTGGAGGCGCAGGAGCATCATTCTGGAGTGGTGGCCGTGGTGGAAATGGCGGCTCTGGTGGTGGTGGCTGCTTCGGAGGTAATGGTTGGCCAACTCCAACAGGAACAGGTGGTTCTAATGGTAGTGCTGGAACAGATGGTAGAGTTAGTACATTCGCTGCTAATGGTGGTTATAATAGATATCATTATGGTGGAAGTGGCTGTTCAAGCAATGGTGGATGTAAGAAAAATGGAGCAACATGCACCAATACTAGAGCGTTTTGCGAATCTGGCGGTGAATTATATGCTGGTGGAGGCGCAGGTGGAGATCACGAATATTGCGGAAAATATGGAGATGGCGGCGGAGGCGGTGCTAATAGTGCATGCGTTTGCGGTTGTGAGGGACATAAAGCTGTAGCAAATTATGGCGGCGGAGGCGCAATGGCCGCAGGATCATCTGGAGTTGTAATTTTAAGAAACAAAAGATAAATAATAAAAAAGTAGATATGGAAAGATATCTACTTTTTTGTTATAATTATATAGTAGAATACGGAGGGAACATGAAAGCAATAGATATTATAGAAAAAAAACAAAAAAATGAAATTTTAGAATATGATGAAATAAAATATATGGTTAATTCATATGTTAAAGGTAAAATTAATGATAAGACTATGTCTGATTTTTTATGGCAAATTTATAATAATGGTTTAACATTAAATGAAACAATTGCCTTAACAGATGTAATGATTAAAAGTGGAGAAGAAATAGACCTTAGTAGTTTAGGTCTTCCAGTTGTTGATAAACATTCAACTGGTGGTGTAGGAGATAAAATTACTTTAATAGTTTCACCAATAGTTGCTGCTGCTGGCGTATGTGTGCCAAAAATGAGTGGGAGAGGATTGGGGCTTACTGGAGGAACAGTTGATAAATTAGAAAGTATTCCAGGATATAAATTAGATTTAAATAGAAAACAATTCTTAGATGCACTAAAAAATGTTGGATGTGCTGTTATATCACAAAGTGAAAAAATAGCAGTTGCTGATAAAAAGATTTATGCTCTTAGAAATGAAATAGGTGCTGTTGATTCAATTCCTTTAATAGCAAGTTCTATAATGTCTAAAAAGATAGCAAGTGGTAGTGATATTATTATAATTGATCTTAAAGTAGGAAAAGGTGCATTCATGAAGAATGTTAAAGATGCTACTAAACTTGCTAAAACAATGGTTAAAATTGGACAACATTACAATAAAAAAGTTATTTGTACTCTAAGTGATATGAATATACCTCTTGGTAGAAATATAGGTAATGCATTAGAAGTAAAAGAAGCTATGGATTTCTTTGCTGGTAAATATGATAAAAGATTATATGATTTATCAGTATATATTTCTAGTTTAATGATTAGTAGTGCTAAAAATATATCATTTAGAAAAGCTAAATCTATAGTAATAAATTTACTTGAAAACAATCATGCTAAGAGTAAATTCTATCAATGGATTAAATATCAAGGGGGAGATATTACTAAGATTAGAGATAAAGCTAAAAAGTATATTGTTATAAGTAATAGAAGTGGATATGTTAACTCTATAGATTCTAATGAAATTGCTCAATTAGTATTTGATTTAGGAGCAGGTAGAAAGAAAAAGAAAGATAAAATTGATTATGCTTGTGGTGTAATATTAAATAAACAATTAGGTGAAAAAGTTATTAAAGGTGAAATCCTTGGAGTAATTTTCTACAATAAGAAAGTAGAAGGTATGGAAAAAATATTTGCTGATGCATTTAAAATTGAAAAGAGAAAGAAAAGAGTTAAAAATATTATAATTAGTACAGTAAAATAAAAAGAAGTTTTTAAACTTCTTTTATTTTGTCATAACTAAATATTCTTCATATGTAACATTAAGTTCATGTATTTTAGTAGCTGTTTCAACATTTAAATATCTATAATGCCAAGGTTCATATTTATAACCAGTAATAAACATTTTATTTTCAGGATATCTTAATATAAAACCATACTTATATGAATTGTTTATTAACCATTCATATTCTTTAGTATTTTCAAAATGTGCTGAAGAACTTGCTGTATTAATATCTACTGCTAAACCAGTGTTGTGTTCAGAGTGACCAGGTCTTGCAGAATATGTATCGGCTTTTGTTCTACCATCTTTATTAACATAATTATTATATATACTTTTTTGACTAGAATAACTTCTATAAGCAGAAATACTTCTTAACTTAATTCCATCTTTTTTTGCTGCATCAACCATTTCTCTAAAATGTTTAGCAGCTTCTTTATTCATTTTTCCTTTACCATAACCGTCCCCTAAAGTTTCTAAATTAGCATCATAATTTTCATTGATTGAATAATATTTATTAACTAATATTAATGTTCCTTTAGATGTATCAGCAGGTTTAATATCTGTATAGAAATCTTTATCAAGACCAATTTCTACATATAGAACTGCATTTTCTTCTGAATAATTATTTTTATCAAAATATGATTGATATCTTTTAACATTTTCGATATTAAAATAATTAGATGCTTTAAATTTTAATAGGTCTTTATATTTTTCATTTAACAAATAGTTTTTTACTTCTGAAATAGTAAATGTTTTTTCAATTTGTTCTATTTCAACAGTAGTATATCCTAAAGACAATAATTCTTCTTTATATGCATATTCATCATAAGAAATATCTTTTCCTTCATTATTTATAATAGAAGTTTCATTATCAGGACCTAATTCTTTTTCTTCTTTTATAGTTATAATTGTTAAATAAGTAATCATACAAGAAAGCAGTACAATTATTACAATGTATAATACTTTGTTATCATGTTTTGTTCTTTTTCTCGTTCTCATATCATCACTTCCTTAATTAGATTATATAAGAAAGAAAAATAAAAATTAATAGTTTTACTATAATTTGACATAAAAAAACTATTAAATCTTTAATAGTTCTTTAAATCTTTTAGTTAACTTATTTTCACAGCAAATTACAATATAAATTACTGTTGCGATTATATCTCCACTAACTAGATCTATAAAAACATGTTGTTTTAATATTAATGTTGATGCCATTATTGTAATTGATATTATAAATATAAACAATTTAAAGTAAATATTTGTATTTTTAGAAGTGGTTATAAATAATATCCATAACATACTTATAGCACAATGTAGTGAAGGAAAACAGTTTAATATTGGAGTATCAATCCAGAAAATAAATCTTGTTATTAATTCTATAAATGAACTTCCTTCTATAACAGGTCTAACAACAGTAGTTGGATATATTACAAATATTATATTAGCTACTATAGTCATAAAAATATATGTTAAACAATATTTACTAAATAATGTTTTATCTTTTTTGTATAATACATAAGGTACTATAAAAAGTAGTACATACCAAATACAATATGGAATGATAGCATATATATTAAATGGAATTTTTAAATCAATGCTATTACCAATTAAATGTGGATTTCCTTCAAGTAACTTAGATATTAAATAGCATAGTGATTGAAAAGCAATTAATCCAATTGTTACTAATAAAGGTTTAAACTCTATTTTTTTCATAAGCATCACAAAAAGATTATATAACAAAAAGTTAAATAAATCAAAAATACTAGAAAAATAATTAGTTTTATATTATAATGTGTGCGAGGTGGAGGATATGGCAAAACAAACTATATGCTTAGTTGGTAGACCTAATACTGGTAAATCAACATTATTTAATAGAATTGTTGGTAAAAAAGTTGCTATTATTGAAGATGCTCCTGGAATAACTAGAGATAGAATTTATTCACAAGCATCATTTAATGATATTCCATTTTATTTAATTGATACAGGTGGTATTGATATTAAAGATGGAGACTTTAATGATGAAATAAAAGCACAAGTTGAAATTGGTATTGAAGAATCAGATACTATTATTTTTGTTGTAGACTCTAAAGATGGAATTACTAATAATGATTTAATAATCCGCGATATGTTAAAGAAACAAAATAAGAGAGTAGTAGTAGCTATTAATAAAGTTGATAATAGTATTGGAAAAGAAAATATTTATGAGTTTTATTCTCTTGGATTTGATGAGTACTTTCCAATATCAGCTGAACATGGTACAGGAGTAAATGATTTATTAAAATACATTACTGATGGTTATGAAGCTGGATATGAAGATGAAGATGATAATATCAAAATAGCTGTTATTGGAAGACCAAATGTAGGCAAATCAAGTTTAGTAAATGCATTATTAAATGAAGAAAGAGTAATTGTAAGTGATGTAGCTGGTACAACAAGAGATGCTATTGATACTAAATTTACATATAATAAAGAAGAATATACTTTAATAGATACAGCTGGTTTAAGAAAAAAAGGTAAAATATTTGAATCAGTAGAAAAGTATTCATTGTTAAGAAGTATGAAAGCTATTGATAGAAGTGATGTATGTTTACTTGTTATTGATGCTACTACTGGAATAGTAGAACATGATAAACATATAGCAGGGTATGCTTTAGAAGCAGGTAAACCAATAGTAATAGTTGTTAATAAATGGGATACTATTGAAGAAAAAGATGATGCTATTAAAGAGTGGACTAAGAGTATAAGACATAATTTTCAATTCATGGATTATGCAAAAATAGTATTTTTAAGCGCACAAACTAAGAAAAGAATACACACTTTAATGCCAGAAGTTATTGCTTCATATAATAATAGTATTAAAGAAGTAAAAACAAATGTAATAAATGATATTATTAGAGATGCATTTATTGAAACACCACCAGCATCATTTAAAGGTAAAAAATTAAAAGTTTATTTTACTCATCAATCTGGTACAAAACCACCAAGATTTGATATAGAAGTTAATTCTAAAGGATTAGTTCACTTTAGTTATTATAGATACCTTGAAAATAAAATAAGAGAGAATATTGATTTTAGTGGAACACCAATTATCATTCAATTTAAAAATAAAGGTGAACAAGAATTGTAAAATGATAAAGAAGATATTTTAAATAATATCTTCTTTTTGTTATACTTAAAGTAGGTGATAATATGAATGAACAAAATAATCAAAATATTTATGGTCCTAATCCAGAGCAAAAAAAGGGAAATGTTTTATTTTTAGTACTAAGTTTTTTCTTTCCAATTATAGGATTTATACTATTTTTTGTATGGATGAACTCAAATAAAGAAAATGCTAAAATGGCTTTAGTTGGTTCAATAATTGGTTTTTTTGTCGGTGTAATATCATCAATAGCAATCACTTTTGTATTTATTAATTCTTTCGATGATATGGCTAGAAATATAAACGACGATGCAGATAAAATAGAATATATAAGAAAATATGATTTTGAAAGAAGCAAATCATCAGATTTTAAAGAATCTCTAGCAGCGGAAGAAATAGAATTAAAATATACTGATTATCAAGAAACTGATGATCAAGTTACTATTTATTTGTTTAGAGGACAAGGTTGTCATTATTGTAAAGACTTTTTAAATTTTTTAAATGATAATGCTCAAGAATATGGTAAATATTTTAAACTAAGATCTTATGAAACTTGGCATGATAGTTTTAATAGTGATTTATTAGAAGCAACTGCAAGTTTCTTAAATAGACCAGTAGAAGGTGTACCATATATAATTATCGGTAATAAAGTATTTGCTGGATATGCCCCATCATATGATGAAGAAATCTTAGCAACAATAAAAGATGCATATGATGGCGGTAGTATGTACAAATATGATGTATTTGAAGAAATGAAGGAACAAAGACTTATTAAGTAATAATGGAAGGAGGAACTTATGGATAATAATGGAAGACCAGTTGAGGACAAAGGAAGCTTTGGATGGGCTGTATTAGGATTTTTCATTCCACTAGTAGGTTTAATTTTATTCCTAACATGGAAAAATGATAAACCAAAATCTGCTAAAAAAGCTGGAATAGGTGCTATAGTAGGTGCTATAGCAGGCTTAATACTACCAGCTATAATATCAGCTCTTTTCTATTTTGCAATATGGCCTGGCGTTCAAGCTAATATTGTTGATCAAACTTGTAAGACATATGGTAGCGAATATAAAGCAGTTAGTACTGAAATAGAAAATACAGGCCAATATAATTGGTGTTGTTGTAAAGATGGAAGCACTAATTGTTCTAGCAATAATCCAAGCTGCATTATTATGTCTGAAGAAGAATAAAAAATAAAATTATAAAAAAGTTATTTACTAAAATAATTTTTTTTAATATAATTTAATTATGATAGGAGGAAGTAAATTATGGATAATGGTGCAAACTTCAACAATAATCAACAACCAGTTCAACCAGAAATGAACCAACAACCAGTTCAACCAGAAATGAACCAACAACCAAATAATGGAATGTATGGTCCTCAACCAACACAACCTGAAGACAAAGGAAGCTTTGGATGGGCTGTATTAGGTTTCTTTATTCCACTAGTAGGTTTAATTTTATTCCTAGCATGGAAAAATGATAAACCAAATTCTGCTAAAAAAGCTGGAATAGGTGCATTAGTTAGCGTTATTTTAAGCGTTGTTATGTCAATTGTTATGACATTTCTAGGAGCTGCTTTATTCGGTGGAATTATTGCAGGATTAGAAGATGCTAACTGGACAGTTGAAACTGATGATGAAACTACATCTAGTTGGGATGATGATACTTCATTCGGAAGTAATGATGATTATGATGTTTCATATGATGAAGATTATGTAACTATGGATGATGAACCAGCTGCAGAATAACGTTTAATAATAAGAAATATTTGTATTATTTACAAATATTTTTTTTTGGATTATAATTTTCATAGAGGAAGATATGAAAGTAAAATATTTAATAATTTGGTCATTGTTTGCTTTATTATTTATAGGTACATTTAGTGTATCTTTATCTTATCTTGGAACAAAAGTTGTTTCAGATGGATCAAATACTACTGTATTTCACACTGGAAAATTAGATTTAAATGTTGTAGATAGTAAACTAGAAAATGTATTATTAATACCTATATATGATAAAGATTATCATACATCTGCATATAAGAAGTCATTTAGTATAATTTCATCTAAAGAATCATTAAATTCATGTACAGATATTTATCTTAAAATTAATGAAATATCTGATGAATTAAAAAGTGAATATTTAAAATATAAGCTAATAACAGATAACAAAATATATGATGGTGATTTTAAAGATGCTAAAGATGGTGAAAATATGTTACTTGCAGAACATGTTTTTATAGAAAAAGATACTACTAATAAATATGATTTATATATATGGATTAGTTATGCTGATGGGGTAGACCAAATGAGCATGTTAAATAAGAATTTAAAGTCTAAAATAGTAGTAAAATCATATGATTCTGAAAATATTAACACATGTGAATAAAAAAATCTTGACATGTGTTTTTTTTAATGTTAAAATCAAATAGATTTCGGGTTTTCATGTATTGAAAACCTAAAAAAATAAGAATTATGATACACCTGGAAATGTGTAATAAGAAAGGAGATTTTTATGGCTACAATTAATCAACTTGTTAGAAATGGTAGAGGAAAGAAAACTAAAAAGAGTAAAAGTCCAGTTTTAAATATTGGATATAATTCAAAAGATAAAGTTAGAACTAATAATTCATCACCACAAAAACGTGGAGTATGTACTCGTGTTTCTACAAAGACACCTAAAAAACCAAACTCAGCTTTAAGAAAAATAGCAAGAGTTAGATTAAGTAACGGAATGGAAGTTACTTGTTATATCGGTGGAGAAGGACATAACTTACAAGAACATAGTGTTGTTCTAATCCGTGGTGGTCGTGTTAAAGACTTAATCGGTGTTCGTTATCATATTGTTCGTGGTACTTTAGATACTGCTGGTATTGATAAAAGAAGACAAGGTAGAAGTAAATATGGTACTAAAAAACCTAAAACTAAGTAATTTAAATTGAAAATTAGAAAGGAGATAATAAAATGCGTAAAAGACAAGCAATTAAAAGAGATGTTTTAGCAGATCCAATATATAATTCTAAAATGGTTACTAAATTAATCAATGGAATCATGTTAGATGGTAAAAAAGGTACTGCTCAAAAGATTTTATATAGCGCACTTGATATAGTTAAAGAAAAAACAAATAAAGATCCTTTAGAAGTTTTAAATCAAGCATTTGAAAATATCAAACCAGCTTTAGAAATAAAGAGTAGAAGAATTGGTGGAAGTAACTATTCTGTACCAATGGAAGTAAGAGAAGATAGAGCAAATGCTTTAACTCTTAGATGGTTAATTCAATATGCTAAGAATAGAACAGGAAAAGGTATGGCAGAAAATTTAGCTGCTGAAATTATAGATGCTTCAAATGGTGTTGGTGGAGCAGTTAAGAAGAGAGAAGACACACATAAGATGGCAGAAGCTAATAAAGCTTATGCACATTATAGATGGTAAGAAGGGAGAATATTTATGGCTCGTGATGTATCAATCGATAAAACTCGTAATATAGGAATTATGGCTCACATTGATGCTGGTAAAACAACAACAACTGAGAGAATTCTATATTTAGGTGGAAACATTCATAAAATTGGTGAAACACATGATGGTGAATCACAAATGGACTGGATGGATCAAGAAAAAGAAAGAGGTATTACAATCACTAGTGCTGCTACAACTGTTCACTGGAATGGATATAGATTTAACATCATAGACACTCCTGGACACGTAGACTTCACAATTGAAGTTGCTCGTAGCTTAAGAGTATTAGATGGTGCTATTGCACTTATTGATGCTCAAGCAGGTGTAGAAACTCAAACTGAACAAGTTTGGAGACAAGCTAATGATTATAGAGTACCTAGAATGATTTGTGCTAATAAAATGGAAAAAATAGGAGCTGACTTCTATTATTCATTAGATTCAATTCATAATAGATTATCTGAAAAAGCTGAACCTATTATTTTACCAATAGGTGGAGAAGATCATTTTACTGGATATGTTGATTTAGTAACAATGAAAGCTTATGAATATGATGGTACAAAAGAACAAAACTTAAAAGAAATAGATATTCCTGCTGATCTAAAAGATAGAGCAGAAGAATATAGAGGAGTTTTAATTGAAGCAGTTGCTGATTATAGTGATGAATTAATGGAAGCTTATCTTGAAGGTAATGAAGTTTCTGTTGAATTATTAAAATCAACAATTAGAAAAGCTACAATTGATGTAAACTTCTTCCCAGTATTATGTGCAGATGCACTAGGAGATAAAGGTACTCGTACATTAATGGATGCAGTTATCGATTATCTTCCAGCACCAACTGATATTGATGATGTTAAAGGTGTTGATTTAAATGATAAAGAAGTTACTAGAAAACCTAGTGATTCTGAACCATTCTCAGCATTAGCATTTAAGGTTATGAATGACCCATTTGTTGGAAACTTAACATTCTTCCGTGTATATTCAGGTGTTTTAAAGAGTGGAAGTTATGTAATGAACTCTACTAATGGAGAAAAAGAAAGAATCGGACGTATTCTTCAAATGCATGCTAATCAAAGAAAAGAAATTCAAGAAGTATATGCTGGTGAAATAGCAGCAGCAGTAGGTTTAAAAGATACTACAACTGGAGATACACTTTGTGATGAAAAATCTCAAGTTATCTTAGAAAAAATGGTATTCCCAGAACCAGTTATTGAACTTGCTATTGAACCAAAATCAAAAGCTGATCAAGAAAAAATGAGCTTAGCTCTTCAAAAATTAGCTAAAGAAGACCCATCATTTAGAGCAAAAACTGATCATGAAACTGGTCAAACTATTATTGCTGGTATGGGTGAACTTCACTTAGATGTATTAGTTGACAGAATGAGAAGAGAATTTGGTGTTGAAGCTAATGTAGGTAAACCACAAGTTGCTTACAGAGAAACAATAAAGACTACTGCAGAATGCGAAGGAAAATACATCAAACAATCAGGTGGACGTGGACAATACGGACATGTTTGGGTTAAATTTGAACCAAATAAAGATAAAGGATATGAATTTGTTGATGAAGTTGTTGGTGGAGTTGTTCCAAGAGAATATATTCCAGTTGTTGATAAAGGACTTCAAGAAGCACTTGCTGGTGGTGTACTAGCAGGATATCCAATGATAGATGTTAAATGTACATTATTTGATGGATCTTACCATGATGTAGACTCAAATGAAATGGCATTCAAAATCGCAGCATCTATGGCATTAAAAGAAGCTAAAAATAAATGTAATCCATGTATTTTAGAACCAATTATGTTAGTAGACGTAAGAGTTCCAGAAGAATTTATGGGTACAGTTATGGGTGATTTAACTAGTAGAAGAGGTAAACCTCTTGGAAATGAAAGTATCGGAAAAGACATTGATATTAAAGCAATGGTTCCACTTTCAGAAATGTTCGGTTATATGACAGTACTTAGAAGTAATACTCAAGGTCGTGGAACATATCAAATGATCTTCGATCATTATGAAGAAGTACCTAAAGGTATAGCTGAAGATATTATTAAGAAAAACGGTGTACAATAATCGTACACTAGTGTTGCCAATTTAGTTATTTATACTTGAAAACTAGTCAAGTATTAGATAAAATATATTTATGTAAAAAAAAGGAGGAAAGTAAAATGGCAAAACAAAAATTCGATCGTTCTAAAGAACACGTTAATATTGGTACTATTGGACACGTTGACCATGGTAAAACAACATTAACAGCTGCAATTACTAAATATTTTGGTGAATTTATGGCTTATGATCAAATCGATAAAGCACCAGAAGAAAAGGAAAGAGGTATTACTATTAATACTGCTCACGTTGAGTATTCTACTGAAAAACGTCACTATGCTCACGTTGACTGTCCAGGACACGCTGATTATGTTAAAAACATGATTACAGGTGCTGCTCAAATGGATGGAGCTATCTTAGTAGTTTCTGCTACAGATGGTCCAATGCCTCAAACTAGAGAACACATCTTATTATCACGTCAAGTTGGTGTACCAAAAATGGTTGTATTTATCAACAAATGTGATATGGTTGATGATGCTGAACTTCTAGACTTAGTTGAAATGGAAGTTAGAGAATTATTAAATGAATACGGATTTGATGGAGACAATACTCCAGTTATTCGTGGATCTGCTCTTAAGGCTCTTGAAGGAGATGAAAAATGGGTACAACCTATTAAAGATCTTATGGCTGCTGTTGATTCATGGATTGATACTCCAGTAAGAGATACAGAAAAACCATTCTTAATGAGCATTGAAGATGTATTTACTATTACAGGACGTGGAACTGTTGTTACAGGTCGTGTTGAAAGAGGTAGATTAAATCTTAACGATGAAGTTGAAATCGTTGGTATTAGAGATACTAGAAAAACTGTTGTTACTGGTATTGAAATGTTCAGAAAATCTTTAGATTATGCTGAAGCTGGAGATAATGCTGGAGTTTTACTTCGTGGAATTAATAGAGAAGATGTTGAAAGAGGACAAGTTCTTTGTAAACCAGGAAGCGTTACACCACATAAGAAATTCAAAGCTAGCGTTTATGTATTATCTAAAGAAGAAGGTGGACGTCATACTCCATTCTTTAGTAACTATAGACCACAATTCTACTTCAGAACAACTGATGTTACTGGTGTAATTACTTTACCAGAAGGTACAGAAATGGTTATGCCTGGTGACAATGTTGATATGACTGTTGAATTAATCACTCCAATCGCAATTGAAAACGGAACAAACTTCTCAATTCGTGAAGGTGGTAGAACAGTTGGTGCTGGTGTAGTTTCTGAAATATTGGAATAATCCAAGCCAAAAAGAATATTAACTCTAGAGCAATCTAGAGTTTTTTCTTTGCTTTACTTTTTATATTATAAATATTATAATTATAATGAGGAATAATATGAAAGAAAGAAGATATATAAAAGTAATTAGAAATAGAATAATTCTTCTAACTGCATTCTTAATTTTAGTATGCATTTCTTTTAGTACGTCTTATTCTAATTTTATTTATAAATCTTCTAATCATAGAGCAGTTGAAATGTATGTCAACAAATTAGATTATGAACTTAAAATAAATGATTCATATACTGATAATATTTCTATTAAACCAGGTAACACTATTATTAATGTTAATATTTCTTCATTAAATGATGTAGAAACTAATTTTAAACTATTATTTAGTGATAATAAAGATATTAATATTTTTTATCTTGGAGATAAACCTAGTGGAAGTATTCGCTCAAGTGAAGTAAAAACATATAAATTATTTATGTCTAATATTAGTGATAAATTAATAAATGTTAAATTTGAATTATCATCTGGATATATTAATAATTCTCTTGATGATATTGATATTAGTGAAGGATATAAAGAGATAAATGATACATTACTTTTAGGTGATTATGTAAATTATATTCCAACTAATACTAATAGTAATTATGTTTTATCTAAGAATTTATCTGGATATTCTAAGGATCAAACTATCAATAAAAAAACATCAAAATGGAGACTATTAGATATCAATAATGATGGAAGTATAAATATTATTTCTGAAAATTCAATTACAATTGATAATAAAAATAATCTTATATATTTAAGTGGTAGTGTAGGTTACAATAATGGTGTTTATCTACTAAATGATATTTGTAATCAATTATATGGTAGTTATAATGCACCTGCTAGAAACTTAAATATAAACGATATTGAAAAGAGTTTAAGTAATATTTGGTCATATAAAGAATACTATAATCCTCAAACAGAAAATGGATATATTAAATATGATAATAATACTTATACACCAAAACAATATTTAAATAATATAGCTAAAAGTGAAGCAGGCTCATTAATTGAAGAAGATAGTTTTATTAAACAAGATTCTTTAGAAATAAATGTTGATTATTGGGCACATGAAATGGAAGAAAATAACTTTAAAAATGGTTATTATGAATTATTTATGAATCAAAAATATAATACTTGGTTATCAAGTAGATATGTAAATGCATTTGATAGTTATGCCTTATTTGGACTTTCTAATATATATTCTAATGTAGTAAGTGGAAATATATTATATAGTTCAATGAATAGTATTTTTACTAATGGTAATGCTATTAGGCCAGTTGTTACAATTAAAAATCCAATATATTTAGAAAAAGGAATAATTAATTTAAAGTAATATGAAAAAATTAAATAAAATAGGAAATGAAAAAATAATTTTAATTGTACTTTTCTTTATGTCATTTTCTATGGGTGTTTGGTCTAATTATAGACAATTATGGCTAGAAGAAAGACTATTTACTATAACAGATATTAGTAGAATATTATCTGTTGCTTTAATATGTAGTTCAATTATTTCATTTATTATAAGTTTATTTTCTGGAAAAATTAAAATAAAAGATATTATATTTGAATCTATAATGTTTAGAGCAATAAGTATGGTAGTTCTTTTATATACTAATGATATTTTTGTAATTAAAACATGTATATTATTAACTATAATGTGTGAAGTAATATTCTCAGTTAGTTATTATCCATTACTTGTATATATCAATAAAACAGATGAAATGTATAGAAAGAAATCTTTAATAGATTATGTCGCTAGAGACATAGGTATTATAGGATGTGGTTTATTATTGGGTATATCTATTCATAATATTCCAATACTTACATATCAAGGATGTTTAGTAATAGCATTAATTTCAAATTTACTTAGTGGTATAGCTTTATTATTCTTCAGTTATAAAGAAAAAGTATCAAATGAACATGGAACATTAATAAAATCATTTAAGAATATATTTAAAGATAAAACAAATGTAATATATTTAATTAGTGTATTATTTATAGATATATCTTATGGTATTGTATTTGATTTAATGATGTTAATACTAACAGGAAAAGAATATATAAACTTTGAAGTATCTTATGCATCAATATTTATAATAGTATGTAATTTCTTAGGTAGTGTATTTTGTTCAATGTTTAATAAATTAAGTAATAAAATTAGCTTTAATATGGCAATGTTTATTAAATTTGGAACTAGATTAATATCATTTATAGTAGCATATATAACAAATGATATTAATGCTTTTGTAATATCTATTGTAATATCATATATAACAAGTAGATTACTTGAAGATAAATCTACAGGTACTTTCTTAAAAAGAGTTAAGAATGAAGATCAATTCTTATATGGAAATATTAGATATTTTATAGCTTGTTTAGGTGAAGGAATAGGTGCTTTTATAGCAGGTGTATTAATAGTGATGTCATTTAGAAATATATTTTTAGGTGCTGCAATAACAACAACAATACAAATTATTTTACTTTTAATAGCATATAAAACTATTAAGAAATAAATGTAAAGTTCATGCCTTTTTAAACAAATAGAGTGGTAAATATGTTAATATTATGTTGTATAGGAGGGCTTTAATTATGGGATTTGAAGAATACTTAAATAGTAATTTAGGACGATTTAAAGATGAACTATCACAAAAAGAAATAAAGGAACTAAAAGGTTTATATGATAAACTTTATATAATGAAAAACAAAGCAAATATGACTGATAATAAAAAAGTTAATGAACAAGTTGAAGAAGCAGCTCAAAAATTAGCAGCTAAAATACAATATTATAAAGATCGTTATGATATAGTACACTTCGAAGACATATCTACAATTTCAATGTAAAATATAAATGGTTTAAAAGCCATTTTTATTTTGATATAATATTTTTGGTGAAAGAAATGAAAATAGTTATAGTTGGTGCTGGTATTAGCGGAATAGTTAGCGCTATTAAATTAGGTAAAAATAATGAAGTAATAGTTTTAGAACATAATGATAAACCATTAAAAAAATTATTATTAACAGGTAATGGAAAGTGTAATTATTTTAATGATAATTTTAATGAAAATAAATATTTTTCCTATGACAGAGACTTAATAAATAGATTTATAAATGATAATAATAAAAAGAAATTATTATCTTTTTATGATAGTATTGGATTAATACCAAGAATTAAGAATGGTTATTATTATCCATCTTCTAATCAAGCGTATACTGTTTATAATGCTTTATTAAAAGAAGCAAATAACAATAATGTTAAAATTATATATAACTATGATGTAAAAGATATTAAAAAGGATAATGAAAAATATATCATTAACAATGATATTAGATGTGATAAATTAATAATTAGTACTGGATCTAAAGCTTATCCTAAAACAGGAAGCGTAGGATTTGGATATGAATTATGTAATAAATTAAATATTAAAATTAATAAAGTATTTCCATCACTAGTGGCTTTAACAATTAATAAAAATATTAAGGATATATCTGGTGTTAGAAGTGATGTTAAAGTAAGTCTTTATGAAAATGATAAGTTAATTACTAGTGAAATAGGTGAAATACAATTTAATGATGATAATTTAAGTGGAATATGTATTTATAATTTAAGTACATTTATGAATAAAGATAATTATAAAGTTAAGATTAATTTCTTAAATGATTTTAATATAAATAAAAATAATTTTGATGATGAATTTAATAAATTAAATAA
>CAMMYS010000031.1 GCA_946528555.1 uncultured Mycoplasmatota bacterium | reverse complement strand
AATAGATCTACTTATTTTGGAGATGAAAGTGCAAAAGGACCATATATATATGAAAATGATAAACTGTTATATGAATACAAATGATTTTGAATTTTTTATAAAATGTGATATATTGTTTTTGAAAAACAATAATAATTGTATTTTTTTGGATTAATAGTTTAGAACTAGTTAAGTAGTTGCCCCATTGTAAAAATAAGTTGCTTAATGCAACTTTTTTTGTTGAAATAAAAAACTAGTTAACCAACTAGTTTTTGCCTTTCGTCAATTCTTGAATAATTAGTATAATATTTTTATTACTATAGCAAAATAGAATATTGAAATTGTAGTAAAATTTAGATACAATATATTTGTTATATTATTTCATTAATATGAAAAAAAGGAAAGGAGAAAAGAATTAATGAAAAAAATAATAAGAACATTTTTATTAGCATTAGTAGCAATGCTAGTAATACCTAATATTGTATCTGCTGATGGTATTAATATTCGCAAAGATGGTACAATATTGGAATGGGATTCATTAGGTGATAATGTAACTTACAATATAAAAGTATCTCAAGGATTAGCTGAATATGAAGATGTTGGAACAACAACTTTGACTTGGACAAATCCTAGTAGTTATTTAACTAAATATTGTAATGAACACACTTGTTCACCTGATAATCATGATTTTAATGTAATGGTGTATACTGGTTCTTCAAGCAGTCCTGAGTTTTCAGATGTAGAAAGTATTAGAGCATATATGGCTGAATTTGTTGACGCGGATTTGAATGTTGATAGAAATACATTTACACAAATTTATTATCCAAGTTATTCTGGAACTGTTATTGCAAGAACATGGACTATCGAAGGAAGCCGCGCTATTGAGCCTGATGAAGAAACTTATAGTAATTTACATGGTACAGATTATAAGTTTGATAATTTTACTTATTATGATGAAGTTGATGGAGAAGTTCAAGAATCTAGATATAATGAAATGGATAGAAATAGAACATTCTTTGCTAATTGGCACAAAAAGTATTTATCACTTACTTTTAATGATACTAGATATACATATTTAGATGCTGCTCAAGAAGGATATAATCCTAATGATTATAAGAAGTATTTAAAAGCTTATCCAGATGCAGATTATTCTTTATATATGTCAGATAGTGTTGCTAGAGTTAAGTTATATAATAATTCTTATACTGATCATGTAAGTGATGAATATGATACTGATTGTCAATTTAATTATTCAGAGTATTGGCATGCAGGAGAATGCATGATAGTAGATAATTCAAATGATCCGGATTCAGTTGATGCATTTGAATATGGATGGGATTATACTTATGGTTCTGTTAGAATTGGAGAAACATTTGAAAATATTTGGATAAAACCAAAAGCTGGTTTAGCACCAGGTAGTTATCATGCAGTAATAGCAATTGAAATACATGATGGAGAAACTGATACATGGAAAGTATCACATGCAATAAAAGTATATTTTAATGTAGAAGCAACTGTACAAGATGCTAATAAGTGTACAGTAACATTTGATTATAATGGTGGTAGTTTTAATGGATTAGGACAAGAAACTGGTTCTTATTCATGTACTACTTCTTTAGTTGCTACAAGAGAAAATATGTTACATGGAATGGTATTACCAGAAAGCAAAGATATAGATTATTTCTTAGTAAATGGTCAAAGATATGAAATAGGTTCTAAAATAGTATTTAATACAAATATGACTATCAAATATATGTGGAAGACTATTAGTGCTGTACAAGTTGATCCAGAACCAACTCCAGTTGTTCCTACAGTAAATCTTAGTGAATCAAGAGAAGAAAGAGCAACAACAAGTACAGCTACAATTTCATGGAATAAAAATCCAGATGCTAAAGGTTATTTCGTTTATAGAAAGAGTGGAAGCAAATGGAAAAAAGTTGCAACTATTAAAAATGTTAATACAACAACTTATACAAATAAGAAATTAAAAGCAGGAACTAATTATACTTATAAAATTTCAGCTTATACAACATATAAGAAAAAGAAAAAAACAAAATATACTACAATATCTACAACAGATCCTGTTACAGTTTTAACAGCACCAGCTGCTCCAAAAGCAAGTATCAAAGGAAGTACTTTTGATAGTGTTAAAGTTGGATACAAAGGTGTAAAAGGTACTTATAAATATGAAATATTTAGAAGCACTTCTAAAAAAGGAACATATGAAAAAGTAGGTGAATCAACAACTACTTCATATACAGATACAGGATTAAAAACAGGAACAACATATTATTACAAAGTAAGAGCATGCAATAATAATTGTGGTGGTTTTTCAAAAGTAGTAAGTAAAAAACCAGGTTTAGCAAAACCAGGATTATCAGTATCATCACCAGAGGCAGGAAAGGTTTTAGTAAGACCAACAACTGTAGCTGGAGAAGACGGATATGTAATCCAATTTAGTACTAAGAAAAACAAAGGATTTAAAGAAGTAGCTAATTTAGATGTTTACACTACTGAATTTTTAGAAGAAGGATTGAAGAGTAAAAAAACATTCTATTTTAGAGTAAGAGCTTATAGAGTAGTAGATGGAGTACCTGTTTATAGTGCTTGGTCTAAAGCTAAAAAAGCAAAAGTTAAATAATTAAAAAGGAAGAGAAAATCTTCCTTTTTTATATGAAATATTAAGAAAAAAGCCTTTATTTAATTGACTTTTTGTATTTTTAATGTATAATACAAATCATTTAGTGAAGATATAGCCACTAATGGGGGTTAAAATGAAAAGAGAAACAATTAAAAATATTCTGTTTGCATTTATATTTACAATCAAAATATTTTGTTGTGCTCTATTTCCAGTATATATAAATGCAGTAAGAGAATTCTAACTGCATTTTTATTTTATATATAAAAAGGAGGTTAAAAAAATGAAATATTCAGCTTTAATAGGAAATCCTGTAGAACATAGTATTTCACCAGAGATGTTTGATTTATTATCTAAAAAATTAAAGATAGAATATGCTCATTTAAAAATTACAGTTGAAGATAAAAAAGATTTAAAGCAAGCAATTAATTCAATGTGTAATTTAGGATTTGTAGGTTTTAATATTACTTGTCCATATAAGCTAGATATTTTAAAACTTATTGATGAGTGTGATGAAGAAGCAGAAAAAATAAAATCTATTAATTCAGTTGTTATTAGAGATGGTAAAACAAAAGGATATAATACTGATGGTAAAGCAGCAATATTATCAATAAAGCATTTTTATAATATTACACCTGATGATAAAGTTGTGATTATTGGTGCTGGTGGAGCTGCTTATCCAATATTCTATGAATTATTAAAAATAACTAATAATATTAAAGTTTTTAATAGAAGTTTAGATAATGCTAAAAAGATGTGTGAAATTATTAATCCTAGTATTGAATGTTATGCTTTATCTGATAAAGAAAAATTAATTGATAGTTTAAAAGAAGCAACTCTTATTATAAACACTACATCAGTCGGAATGCATCCTAATAATGAAGATACTCTTATTGATGAAAGTATGTTTAAAGAAATAATAAATAATAATACTAAATGTTTCTTTGATGTAATATTTAATCCATGGGATACTAAGATAATTGAAAATGCAAAAAAATATAATCAAATTGCTGTTAGTGGTGGATATATGCTTATTTATCAAGCGATACTTGTACTTCAATTATGGCTTGGTAAAAAAATAGATATTAGTACTGAAGAAGTAGATATTCTTGCTGAAAAGATGATAGAGGTGTTAAATGAAAACTATAGTTAAAGAAATAGCAATTGGATATTCATTTAAACCAGAAATGGGATGTTTTGGTTTTTCAAGTAGTTTGCTTGTTAATAGTAATAAAAAAATACTATTTGATGTAGGTGGATATAATATTAGAAGTTTAATAAAACCATTAATAAATGAAATTGATTGTGTATTTATATCACATTTGCATTTTGATCATTGTTCTAATTTAGATCTTTTTGTAGATACTAATATACCAATATATATTTCTAAAAAAGAATTAGATTATTATGAGAAATATAAAGATATTGATACTGATTTATTTAGTTATTTTGAATTAATTAGAGATAGATTAAATATAGTTGAAGTTCAAAAAGAGATTGAAATAGATAAAGGAATTAGAATACTATTTACTAATGGGCATACTCCTGGACATATGTCTTTAGTAATTGAAAAAGAAAATACAATTTTATCAGGTGATGCACTTAAAACATATAAAGATTATCTAAATGTTAATGATTATGGAAATGCTTATAGTAAAGAAGATTACATTTCTTCTAAAAAGAAAATAATAGATAATTTTAGTGTTATATATCCTGGTCATTCTGGAAAAATTGTAAATGGAAAATTAGAAAGGAGAATGGAGGTAAGGGAGTTTTGAAAAAGAAAATTGCAGTTTGTATACCAAGTTATAATGAAAGTCATATAATATCAGCAACATTATCTAAAATTGATAAAGGATTAAAAAAGTATATTAAACTAAATTATGATGTAATAATAGTTAATATTGATAATAATAGTCCTGATAATACAAGTGATATTTTTATGAATACAAATACAATTTGTCCTAAGATAAGTATTAAAACTAATGAAATAGGTAAAGGTACAAATTTATTAGAATTCTTTAAATATTGCAAAAATAACGATATAGATTATGCTATAACAATTGATGCTGATGTTAGGACAGTTAAACCAATATGGATTGATAAGTTTTTAGAACCATTAATTAATAATAATTATGATTATGTTACTCCAATATATAAAAGAAGCAGATATGAAGGTAGTACAACAAATCATTTTGCATTTCCATTAATATATGCAATTAGTGGAATACCTATTAGACAACCTATAGCTGGTGATTTTAGTTTTAATAAAAAGTTTATAAATATTATTAATGAACAAGAAATAACTGATTCAACTAAAAGATATGGAATAGATATATTTATGACACTAGTAGCTTGTTATAAAAAATTAAATGTATATCAAATTAATCTCGAAAAGAAGATTCATAATCCAAGTTATACAAAAATAGAATCTATGTTCCAAGAAGTATTAGATAGTTTCTTATTTACTTGGAAAAACTTATATAAACAGGGAAATAAATTTGATAATAAAAAAGATAATTATTCATTTAATTGTATTGTTAGTAGTAGAAAATTTAATCATAAACAACGCGCTATTGAAATGTTAAATGAATATTCAGCAAAGATATCAGATACCAATGATATTGAAGAAAAATGGTTAGAAAAACTATTTAAATTAATTTTATGTCCAGAAAAAATAACAGAAAAAGAAAGAAATGAAATGTTTCATATATTTATGGTTAGAGCAACATCATTTTGGTTACAATCAGAAAAATATAGCGCTAATAGATGTGAAAACATAATAGATAATCAAGCTAACAAATTATATGAAATGGTAAGAATGAAAGGAGAATAATATGAGAAATATAATTATAAAAAAAGACTATATTGATCCAGATAATAACAATATAGAAATAATTGAAAGAAAGGGACTTGGACATCCAGATACTTTAGCAGATAAATTAGCTGAAGAATGTTCAAGAGTTTATTCACAATATTGTATAGATAATTTTGGATGTGTATTACATCACAATTTTGATAAGTTATATATAGGAGCAGGTTGTTTTAGATATGAAGATGGTAAAGTAAATATGTATCAACCTGTAAAAGTATTCTTAAATGGAAGAGCTAGTAATACAATGAATGGTAAAAAGATTGATATTGAATCAATGTTAGTGCCTGTTATAAAAAAATATGTTTCATCAGTATTACCAAGATTAGATGTTGAAAAAGAATTAGAAATTCATATTAATTGTACACAAAATACTAAAGTACATAATTGGTTTACTCCTGAATCAATAGAAGATGTTCCAGATGCTAAAAAAGTATTTGCTAATGATACATCATTATGTGTTGCACATTATCCAAGTACTGTATGTGAAGAAATTGCTGTAAAAGCAGAACAATTCTTTTGGAATTATAATGATAATTATGCAACACCTAAATTTGATGATATTGGTCAAGATATTAAAGTAATGGTTTCTAGAATAGAAAAAGATATTACATTAACTTTATGTATTCCAGTATATCCAGATAAATTTAGTAATAATGAAGAATATACAAATATATTAAAAAAATATGAAAAATTGATGAGTGAATATATAAGTCAAATTAATGGAATAGATAAATATAATTTAAAAATTGAAGTAAATAGAATGGCTTCTGGAGATTATTTATTCTATTCATTAAGTAAAGGAAGCTGCATTGAATGTGGAGAAGAGGGAATAGTTGGTAGAGGAAATAACTCTCAAGGAATTATACCTGCTTTTAGACCACATACAATGGAAGCACCTTGTGGAAAGAATGAAAGATATCATACAGGAAGAGTATTATCTTTTCTTGCTAATAGAGCTGTTAAAAGAATATATGAAGAATGTGGAGTTAAAGCTTCAATGTATTGTTTAACAAAAAATAAAAATAATTTATTAGAACCATTCTTAATGTATTTAAGTGTTGATAAAGAAGAAAACATTGATCAAATAAAACAAATTATAGATGAAGAATTTAATGAGGAGACATATTTAACTAAAATTTTAGAAGAACATAAATTATTTTAAAAAAGGAGGTTAATATGGAAAAAACATATATTGAAACAAGTGGTTCTGGTTTAATATATGAATCAGAAAAAGAGTTATATAACTTTCTATTAAGAAACAAAGATACTTTAGAGTTTCCAGGATTAAAAATATCTCAAGAAATACCTAGTCATTTTCCATATGTTGTGACATATAGAAATGGAAATAATGGAATTATATGTAGTGATAATTCAATTGATATTAGTTATCCAATAGATGAATTAACAGAAGCATCAATTGTATTTATGGGATATATTTTGATGGAAAAACAAAGAGCTGAAAAATCAATGGTTACTATTCATTCTGCTTGTATAGAAAAAGATAATAATGGAATACTATTATTAGGTAGAGCAGGAAGTGGTAAAACAACATTATCAATTGATTTATGTCAAAAACATGGATTTTCATTAATAGGAAATGATAGAAATGTAATAGGATATAACAATCAAGATAAAATACTTGCTTTTGATGGAACTAAATTTTTATTCTTAAGATATGAATCTATTAAAAGAAATTTACCTCACTTATTACATTTGTTTCCTGAAAAAGATATGGATTCATGGTTAAGAAAAGTAAAAATAATGCCAGAAGAAATTGGAATATCTTGTTCACAAAATATTCCAATTAGAAAATCATATATAGTTCATATAGATAATAATATGAGAGACTTATGTATTAGAAATGGTGATACTCCAGAAAACAGACTATATTTAAATGAATTATTCTCTATGTACATAAGGGGAATATATACAACATTCTGTGATAATCAATTTCATGCACAAGGATATATACCATCATATGATAGTAAAGAATTATATTTAAAAAGAATCAAATTAATAAATGATATTTTTGAGAAAACAAACTTAGAATATATTAGTGGTTGTGTGGATGATGTTTCAGAATATGTAAATGAAAAACAGAAAAAATTGGTGTATACTAAATAATAGAAAGAGAGTGATAAAAATGTTTGAATTAGTTGATGCAAATTTAGAAAAGAGAATGGATAATGTTTTACATTTTGTAGCAAAGAATTTAAGGGAGACAGGACATAATCCTAAACCTGTATTATTACATTGTTTTAAAGTTTCTATGACATTATATGAATTAGGTTATTCAGAAGATATTATTACTGCAAGTATACTTCATGATTTAATTGAAGATACTGATATAACATACGAAGATATTGTAAATGAATATGGAGAGAAAATAGCTGATATAGTAGCGTCTGTTAGTTTCAATCCAAAAATTGATGACAAGTTAGAACAAGCAAGAGAGATGTTTAAAAAATGTCATGAAAATGGATTTGATGCATTAATAGTTAAATGTTCTGATTTATTAGATAATATTAATTTTGTTAATTTAGTAGATGATGAAAAAATGAGAATTAAGCTTTCTAGTAAATATTCATTATTTTTAGAAATGTCTAAAGATATAATTGGAAAAGAAAAAATATATAGAATGCTTTCTAAGAAAGTTAAACTTTTAATAGGAGAAAAATGATTAAGTATAGTGTAATTATACCTTTGTATAATTCAGAATCTACTATTAATAGATGCTTAGATTCAATTATTTTACAAAATGAAAAGAATATTGAAATTGTTATTGTAAATGATGGATCTTTAGATAATAGCTTATCAATATGTGAAGATTATTCAAAAAAGTATGATTATATAAGAATAATATCAAAAAAGAATGGTGGACCTAGTTCAGCAAGAAATGTTGGTATAAAAGCTGCAAAAGGAAAATATTTAGTTTTTGTTGATGATGATGATTATATAAATGATAATTTCTTTAAAACAATGAATAAATATTTAAGTGAAGAAATTGATATGTTAAAGTTTAATATTAAATATCATGGAAATAGAATAGATGGAAATATATTTAATACTGATAAATTTAGCAAAACAAGTGGTTTAGAATTTTTAGAAAATATGATTAAACAAAATAAAATATTCGCAACACCATGGATGTATGTGTATAGAAGAGAATTATTTATAGATAATAATTTATTCTTTTCAGAAAATCATATTCATGAAGATTATGGATTAATACCTTGTTTAATTATTAAATCAAATTATATAAAAGGAATAGATTATGTAGGATATAATTATGTTTATAGAGAAGGAAGTTTAAGTACTAATCAAGAATATAAAGAAGTAGTTAGAAGAGCTTTTGATATGATTTATCAATATGACTTTTTATATAATTTTGCTACAAAAAATATAAAAGAAAAAAGAATTAAAAATGATTTTTTAGATTATATAAAGATTAATTTATTAAGAAAACAATCAAAATTAAAAGGGGAAGAGTTAGTGTTATTTAATAATGAATTAATTAAAAGAGAAGTGATATAAAATGAATGATATTAAGATATCAGTTGTAATGCCTATATATAATTGTGAAGATTATTTGGATGATAGTATAACAAGTGTTCTTAATCAAAAATATGATAACTGGGAATTAATAATTATAAATGACGGTTCAACAGATAATAGTGAAAAAATTATTAAAAAATATTTAGAAAAAGATAAAAGAATTATTTTAATTAATCAAAAAAATAGTGGACCATCTGTTGCTAGAAATGAAGGTATAAAAGTTGCTTCTGGAGAATATATAGTATTCTTAGATGGAGATGATTGGTTAGATCAAAACTTATTTAAATATATTAATAAAGTAGCTAAAACTAAAAAAGTTGATGCATTTGTTGGAACATTTAATACTAAACTTGAAACAAAAGATGCATATCCATTACAAAGTGAAGTTATTAATAAAAAGTATGTTAATAATAAAACTTGTGAAGAAGTATTACATTATTTTTATAGATTAAGACTTGTATTAACTGTATGGAGATTTGTTGTTAGAAAAGAAGTTTTTGATAAAAATAAAGTGTTATTTAAACCAGATATTGTTCATGAAGATGAAGAGTTTATGCCAATATTATTAACAAAATGTAATTCATTTCATTTAGTTCCATTTCCATTCTATAATTATAGAATTAGAAGTAATTCTATTACTACTTCTAAAACACTTTATAATTTTGAATGTTATATAGTAGCAGCTCAATCATTATTGAATTATTCTAAAACTGAAGAAAATGAAGAGAAAAAGTTATTTTTAATGAGATATGCTTATAATGATTTATATATGGCACATTGGGGAGTAAAAACATTTTCTAAACCAATTAAAAAAATTAAAAGAAGAAAAGCTGTTAAGATGGATAATAGAAATAAAAATAGTGTTAAATTATTAGGAATTAAAAAATGAAAAGAAATATTGTTATTTTTGGAAGCAGTAGAAGTGGTAAAACAACATTAGCAAAGAAATTATCAAAAGAATTAAATTATTCATATTTAAGTATGGATAGAATAGTTACTGGATTTCAATTTGGGATGCCAGAATTAAATATTAATCATAATGATAGAAGTGGCAATGTTGTTAAAATATTATCACCATTTCTATTAAATTTTATAAAAAGTTTAGATTCAAATAGTTTAAAACAAGATGATATATATTATGTAATTGAAGGGGCATATCTTGATATAGAAGAATTTATTGAATTCTTCAAGAAAAGAAATATATTGTTAATTGTATTATTACAAACTAAATTAAAAAAAGAAGATCTATTTAAAAATATAAGAAAATATGATAAAGAAAATGAATGGACTTCTCAAATGAGTGATGAAGAATTACTTGATTATTGTGATAATGTAGTTAAATTTAATAAATATATTAAAGGATTAGTAAAAAAGAATAATATTAATTATTATGATACTTCATATAAAAGAGATGAAGTAATTAATAAGATTATTGAAGAAATAAAGGAGGGTTTTGATGAAAGGGAAAATATTAAGATTTGAGATTACAGATAGATGTAATCAAAAATGTAAAATGTGTTGGTCTACACAGTGGCAACACAGAGATATGAGTTATGAAAATATTGAAAAGATGGTTCTTGAATATAATGAAAAATTTCCAAATGGAACTATAGTTTTAACATCTAGAGAACCATTATTAAGTCCATCTTTTGAAAAGTTTTTAGAATTAACAAAAAAATTAAATATTAAAGTTAAATTATTAACTAATGGAACACTTTTTGATGATAGAAATTGTAAGTTGATTGTTGAAAGTACAATTGATTTTATTAGTTTGTCTATTCATGGTAATGAAGAACAACATAATAAAGTAGTTAATGTACCTAATTCTTATCAAAAAATATTAGAAGGAATTAAAAGAATTAATGAGTATAAAGAAAAATATAATAGAGAAGATTTAGATATTAGAATAACAACAGTTATTAACAATCAAACTTATGATAATATTGATGGAATTATTGAAGTTTGTAAAAATAATAAACTTAATTTAAGAATTCAACATTTAATGTGGCATAGTAGTACTGTTAAAGAAAAGAATAAGAAATTACTTAAAGAATTATTTGATTATGATGATTATTGCATAGATGGTTTCTTAGATTATTCTAATGTTACTGCTGAATATGTTAATAAAACAATAGAAAAAGCAAGAAAAATATGTTTTGAAAATAATATAGATTTACAAATATATCCTAATTTAGATGAGGATAAAGTAAAAGATTGGTATTCAAATGATAAAGAAATTAATAATATGGGATATTGTGATCATGTTAGTGAATCTATTAGAGTTAGAGCTAATGGTGATATTTCATTATGCCAATATATAGATAGATATTATGGAAATGTAATGATAAATGGTTTTGATAGATTATTAGATTCTGAAGAATATAAAACAGTATCTGATAATTTAATGAAAGGTAAATTATTTCCAATTTGTAACCATTGTTGTCATTTAAGAACAAACGTAGTAGAAACATCAAAGAATAAAAAAATTTAATAGGAAGATAGATGTTTATGAATGATGATAGAATAAATAAAGAAAAAGCTTTTCTTGAAAAAATAAAACAAATAATAGTAGAAGAAAGAAAAAATTTAAGAGAAGATCTTGAAAGAATACCAAAAGAATATAAAGGAAGATATGCTGATGTTAAATGGGGAGATGAAGATTTAGTAGAAGATTTATCTTCAATGTGTGAATCAAGATTAACAGTACTAGATAGTTTAGAAAAAAGTCCTTATTTTGGAAGTTTTGATTTTAAAGCATCTGATGCTGATTTAAAAAGATTCAGAATTGGTAAAACAGATATTTTTGATGAAAGAAAAGTAGAAGTATTAGATTGGAGAAATCCAATATGTACTCTATATTATGATAAAAGTATAGGTCCAGTTAGTTATTTAGCACCACAAGGTGAGATAAATGGTGATTTAATTAACAAACAACAAATAATAATAAGAGATGGTGAGTTAAAATCTATAAGAGATGTTGATTTAGTTTCAGATGATGAATTATTACAACCATATTTAGATGTAAATGTTAATAATAAAATGAAAAATATTATTGCATCTATTCAATCAGAACAAAATGGAATAATAAGACAACCAATGGGTAAAAATTTAATTGTTCAAGGTGTTGCGGGAAGTGGAAAAACTTCTGTAGCACTTCATAGAATAGCTTATTTGTTATATAACAGAGGTAAAGAAGTAGATGCAAATAAATTTATTGTAATAGGGCCAAATAATTATTTCTTAAATTATATATCTTCATTATTACCAGATTTAGGTACTAGTCCTGTAAGAGAAATAACTTTTGAAGATATAGCAAAAACTATAATTCAAGAAGATAAATTTCAAATAGAAAGTTCTAATGAAGAATTAAATAGACATATAAAAACAAAAAATAATACAAGAATTAAAGGTTCAATTATATATAAACAAGCACTTGATAGATTCTTACAAGATTATTTTAATGAACAATTAAAAAATGGTATTTATTTTCAAAATATATGTATAGTAAATCCTGATAACTTAAGAAGTAGATTTGGTTGTGGAAATGGATATTCAAATAGAATAAAAGAAGAAACATCTCAATTAATAAAAACATTAAAAAATAGATGGGAAGATATCTATTATGGTCTTAATGAACCATTAATAATAGAAATGAAAAAATATCCATTAAAAAGTGAAGAAAGAAATAGAATAATAGAACAATTAGATGAATTTAAAGAATTATCTAAAAAAGGTTTTGCTAATGAAATAAAAAGTATTGTTAAACCATTATTAATTAGTCCAATTAATTTATACAAGTTATTTTTAGAAAATATTGATAAATATTTAGATTTATCTGAAAGTGATATTAAATATTTAAAAAATAGTTCATTAACTATGTTAAAAAAGAAAATAATTCCATATGAAGATTTAGCTGCTTTAACATATTTATCTGCATTATATTATGGGCCAAAATTTACTGAAAAATATAAACATGTAGTAATAGATGAAGCTCAAGATTATAATGTATTTCAATTACTAATTTTAAAATCATTATTTAGAAATAGTAGTTTTTCTATATTTGGTGATTTAGCACAAAGTATTTATTCTCATAGATCAATATCATCATGGGATGAAGTAAAAGATCAAGTATTTAATGGTAATTGTGATATCTTAGAAATGGAAAAGAGTTATAGAACTACAAAAGAAATAACAGAAGTTTCAAATTTAGTTTTAGATAGATTAAATTTAAAAGATGCTAAACCTGTTATTAGAACAGGAGAAGAAGTAGAAACTATATTTGCTCCAGAGGAAGATAAAGAAAGTATTTATATAAGACAACTAACAGCTCTTTTAGAAAAGAAATATAAATCTATTGGAATAATTTGTAAAAATGAAGAAGAATTAAATGAGGTATCTAGAATACTTGATAAACATAATATTAGATATAATACTATTAATAATAATGATACAGAGTTTAAATCAGGTATTACTTTATTAACAAGTTATTTAGCAAAAGGATTAGAATTTGATTCAGTTATTATAAATGATGCATCAGTTGATAAATACAATTCAAGTTCTTTAGTAGATATGCATTTACTTTATGTTGCTTTAACAAGAGCATTGCATGAAATGATAATATTATATGAAACAGAATTGTGTGATGTTTTAGAAAATACTAAAAAACATGAACAAAAACTATCTTTAAAATAATTAATTTGAAAAAAATATATAAGTGAGGTATAATATACGCCTTGAAAAGGGAGGTTATCATGACTGATATTAGTATGATAGATAAGAATGCACATTACTTTGTATTAATGCATCCTAGAACATCTATTAATTATTCTGGAGTTATATTATCATTTGTATCAACTGATTCACGTCCTAAATGGGTTGAATGTGAAATAGTTGAAGATAAATATAAACTTGAACAAAGATATAAAATAGAATTAAAATCTTTAGAAGAAGGATATGGAAAAGAAACATTTTATGTTGAAGATTTTATTTCTTTATTAAATAGTGATCGTATTGTTAAAAAAGTACCAAATATGGAATGTGTTGAAGTGAGTTGGGATGAACCATTAACTGATAATGTTCATGTAACTCATAGTGCATATACTTTAAAAATAAATAAGAAAAGTCGTTAATACGACTTTTTTATTTGTTCTTTAATAATTATTTGTTATAATAAATAACTATATTTGGGGGATATTATGGACTTTAGTAAACTTGTTAGTAAAAATGGAATCTATTTATATGAAGATAATGATTTTAATACAATTACTATTAAATTAAATTTTTTAGCTCCTTCTAGTAATAGAGATTGTGCAATATTAGATGTTTTATGTGAATACTTAGGTAGAAGTAATAAAAAGTTTAATAGTGATGACGATATTATAAAAAAACAACAAGAATTATATGATTTAGAATTAAATTTTGCTAATCAATTTTATAGTAATCAAAAAGTATTTAGTTTATATGCTAATTTAATATCTATGAATGCTGTTGGTGATGATTATTCTGCAAATGCATTTAGTTTTTTAAATGATATGTTAAGACATCCTAATTTTGATGATGAAGAGATGCTTGAAGTTGTTAAGAGAAATTTATTAGCTGATTTAGAACTCGATATTTCTGATAATGAGGTTTACGCATCAAGTATGTATGAAAGAAAAGTAATACCTGAAGATAATAGAGTATATGAAAATAATACTGATATTGAATACTTAAGAAAAATGATTAATTCTATAACTTTAGAAGATTTAAAAAAAGAATATGAATATATTATGAAACATTTTCATAGTGGTTTAGTATTTGGAAATATAACACAAGAACAATTTAATTCTTTTGTAGATACTATGTCTTTAGAACCATGTGCTAAGAAACTTAATTTTGATAGAAATGTTAAAACAGTTGAAGGAGATATCGAAGTGGAAAAAGATAGTGAACAATCATATATTTATGTTACATATGATTTTGATGATTTAACAGCAGCTAAATATAGAGTTTTAAATAATATATTTAATTCTAGTTCAGGAATTTGTTATGAATTATTAAGAGATAAATATGGTTTAGTATATTCATTTTATGTAGATATTATGTTTTATTTAAAGAAATTATATTTTTATAGTGAAATAGATTATTCTAAGAAAGAAAAGTTTTTAGAAGTATTAGATGAAATAATAGAGATATTACAAGATAAAGAAAAATTAACTAAGTTATTAGCACAAACTAAAAACAATCTTGCTATGCAAGAATATAATTTAAGTGAAAATAAAGATTCTATGTTTGAAATATTAAACAAATTTATTTTAGAATTTTATGGAAATGAAGATAGAACTACTGTTAATAAACAAATAGATTCAATGAGTGAAGAAGATGTAGCAGGAGTGGTTAAAACATTGAGAAGAAAGAATGTGTTTATGGTAAGGAGTAATGAAAATGAATAAGTTTAAAAAGATCATTTTAGAAAATGGTATTCCTTTATATTTATGTGTTAATCCTTCAATGAAAAATTATTTTGTTAGTTATAATGTTTTATATGGTTCTTCAGGATTATGGTTTAATTTTGATGATAAAACTGTTTCATCTGGTTATGCTCATTATTTAGAACATTTATTAGGTGAACATAGTAAGTATGGTAACTTATATGATAATTTAGGTAAAAGATTATATAATGTAAATGCTTATACTGCTCATGATGTAACATCATATCATTTTAAAGGATTAATGGAAGTTGATAAATCTATAGAAGAATTAATATCTGCAGTAGATGAACCAGTTTTTGATCAAAAAGATGTTGATGCTTCTAGACATGCAATTGAAGAAGAATCTGCATCATTCTGTGACAATGTTGGTGTATTAGTAGTTAATCTTGTTGATAATAATTTATATAGTGGTTTTGATAAATTTGATGAAACTTTATCTCCAATAGGAAATAGAGAAACTACAAGATTAATAACTCTTGATGATTTATATAATTGTTATAATGCATTTTATACAGATGATAGAAAATTTTTAGTAATCGCAGGTAATGTAGATGAAGAAAAGATAGTTGATTATTTAAATGAAATATTTGCTAAAAGATCATCTCATACTTCTAGTGTAGTTTTACCTAATATAGATTTTAGTGGTGTTAAAAAAGAGTCAGATGTTATTTATAGAAAAACTGATACACCAATTAGTTCATTAGGAGTTAAAGTAAAAAAACCTGATTTAATAACAATGAAACAATTTAAATATTGTATGTCTATTATTAAAGATGTTTTAGTATCATCAAAAGAATATAATGATTTGAATAAAAATGGTGTATATGATTCTATTGAATATGTTTTTCTAACAAGTGTTAGTGATTACATTAATCTTATACAAAGTTTTACAACTAGACAAAAAGAAGAATGTTACAAAAGATTATTAGATTTATTATCTAAAAAAGAAATATCTAAAAGAGATTATGAATTATCTCAAAAAAGTGTAATTGCTTCTGAAATAAGAGACATGGATAATAGATATGAGTATTTAGAATGCTATCCAATGTATTATCATTTTTCTGAAGATTATACTGATATAGATTTATATAAATCCACTAGTTATGAAGAATTTATGAGTATTTTGGATCAATTAGATTTTAGTGAATATAGTGTTGGAGAAGTAAGAAAATTAAAAAGAAAAAGAAATATTTAATTTATCATTAAATTTTTAATAATTTTTAAGACTAGCTTAGCTAGTCTTTTAAATTGACAATAATAATATAAAATGAGATAATTTTATTAGAGAGTATAGGTGAGGTTTAATGGCAAAGAAAAGTAAATTTAAAAAAATTGTTTCAACAGCAACAGCAGTTGCAGTTGTAGGTACTTCTGCTATAGGTGTAGGAACAATAGCAAAAAAGGTTCATGATAAATTTAGTCCACGAGGAAGAGAAATAACTGTTCAAGCAGGAGACACTTTATATGATTTATCAAATCAATATTATGGAAATGGTATTTATTATAAAGATGTAGCAAGGGCAAATAAAATAGATCCAAATAATATACATCCGGGAGACGTTATAGTTTTTCCTGGAACAGTTGGTGATGGAGTAGAATTGAATACAGTTCAAAAGTATAAAGTACAACCTGGAGATAATTTAATAAGTATTTGTGAAAAGTTCTATGGCGATGGTTCTCTTGAAACAGTTAAAAGATTAGCAAAATATAATGGCATTGGAGATATAAATGTTATAAAAATTGACCAAGAATTAGATATGCCTTTATATGAAGATTTAATGGAAATACAAATAAAAGAAAAATAACTCATTTGAGTTATTTTTTATTTTGTTAACAAATTACAATGATATTCATGTAATAAATTATTAATTTCCATAATGTCATATATTTTTTCTATAAAGCAAAATCTTATAATTAGATCAAACTTATTATTTTTAGGAAGTGAATAAGAAGCACTTTCTAATAATTCTTCTAATTCATAAATAGACAATTCTAAACTACTTGCTAAAGCAATAACTGTTTCTTTACTAGGATGGTAATTTTCATCACTTCTTATTTTAGAAAATAATCTTCTATCAATTTGTGCTTTATTATAAACATCGCTATCTTTTAAATTTCTATCATCTATAAACTTAAATAATAGTTTTTGAAATTTATTATCATTTAATTCATCATCAATGTAGTTATCAATATCGTTTACTGAAGGTGCTTCATTAAAACAATATTCTTCTTGTACTTTAGCTCTTCCAAAGGCTCTAGAATATAATGGTTTATCATCTACAAAATTATTTTTAATAAACAAATCTAATTTTTCTTTTATACTCATAAAATGTCTCCTTCTATGCGACCATTTAATTACATAAATATAATATCATTATATCAGAAAGAAGGGAAGAATATGAAAAAGAAAGAAAAAGTTGAAATAGTATTTTTACTAGACAGAAGTGGTTCAATGGGAGGATTAGAATCAGATACAATCGGAGGATATAATAGTTTTATCAATAGTAAAAAAGATTTAGATGCTAAACTAACTACTGTATTATTTGATGATAAGATTGAATTATTACATGATAGAGTTAATATTAAAGATGTAAAAAAGCTAACTAATAAAGATTATTATGTAAGAGGATGTACTGCTTTAATGGATGCGATTGGTACTACTATAACTAGAATTAGTAAAGAATCTGAAGATAGAAAAGTAATATTTGTTATTACAACAGATGGTTTAGAAAATGCAAGCCGTGAATACTCTAAATCTAAAATTAAAAAGATGATTAAAAGTAAAAAGGATTGGGAATTTCTATACTTAGGAGCAAATATTGATTCTTATGATGAAGCAAGTAGTATAGGAATTCGTAGAGAAAGAACATCTAATTATAAATCTAGTAAAGAAGGAACAAGACAAATGTTTGCAGCATTAGAATGTGCTGTTGGTAAAATAGCAAACTGTGAAAAGCTAGATGATTCCTGGAATAAAGAACTAGAAAACTAGTTCTTTTTTTATGCTAAAAAGAGTGGGGATGTACACTTTTTAACAAAATGTTAAAAAGAGTATTGACAAACAAATCTCTTATTAATATAATGTTATTAAGAGAAGGGAAAAGAAGCCCTTTTAAAATAACTCGTGTTATTAACAATTTGTTAAAAAGAAAGGAATGATTGAAATGAAAAGAAAAGAAGAATTAGAAAAGTTGTTAGTAGTAGTAGACATGGTTAACGGTTTTATTAAAGAAGGAAATATGGCAGATCCATACATAAACCATATAACTCCTAGAATTATTGAATTAGTAGAAAGAACTATTGAAGAACAAGAAGGATTAGCTTTTATTAAAGATACTCATGAAGAAGATTCAACTGAATTTAAAAAGTTCCCAGTTCATTGTTTAAAAGGAACTAGTGAATCAGAATTGATTGATGAATTAAAAGGTTATGAAAAACATGGTATTAGTTATGAAAAGAATTCAACTAGTACAATGTATGCTAAAAACTTTATGAGTGATTTAGAAAAAATGAAAAAATTAAAAGAAGTTATTATTACTGGATGTTGTACTGATATATGTGTTCTTAATTTAGCAATACCTCTAATAAATTATTTTGATCAAGAAAACAAGAATGTTGAAGTAACTGTTATAGGCGATGCGGTTGAGACATATGATAGCCCATTACATAACAGAAGTGAATACAACGAAATGTCATTAAAATTAATGAAACAAGCAGGAATAAATATTAAGTAGGTGATAAAAATGAATAATTATTATAAAAGAAATCCAAGAAACTATACTTTATTATCTGATGCATATGAATATTTTATGTCAGATGCATACTTAGTAAATAATAAAGGTAATGTTGAAGGTGTATTTGATGTATTTTTTAGAAAAGTTCCAAATGATGGTGGATATGCAATTATGGCTGGTGTTGATAAACTAATTGATTATGTTAAAAACTTAAAGTTTGGACCTAGAGAAATTGAATATTTTAGAAAAAATGGTTTTAGTGAAGAATTAATTAAATATTTAGAAAATTTTAAATTTACTGGTGATATATATGCAATACCAGATGGTACTCCAGTATTTCCAAATGAACCATTAATTACAGTTAAGGCACCACTTGTTGAAGCACAAATATTAGAAACAGCAATTTTATCAATAGTAAATGGTTCAATGGAACATGCTACAGCAGCTAGAAGAATTATGGATGCAGTTCCAAAAGGTGTTAAGGTTATGGAATTTGGTGCTAGAAGAGCAGATGGTATGGAAGCTGCAATAGATGCTTCATTATATGCAATTATGGCTGGGTGTGATGGAACAAGTAATATCCTAGCAGCAGATATGGTTGGATTAAAAGCACTTGGAACTATGGCACATAGTTTTGTAGAAACATTTGATAATGAATTAGATGCATTTATTGCTTTTGTAAAAGCTTATCCAAACAATGCAACACTACTTGTAGATACATATGACACATTAAGAAGTGGAGTTCCAAATGCAATTAAAACATTTAATTATATGAAAGAACATGGAATGGATATTTCAAATATTGGTATTAGAATTGACTCTGGTGATCTTGCATACTTATCTAAAGAAGCTAGAAAGATGTTAGATGCAGCTGGATATGAAAATGCAAAGATTTGTTTAAGTAATGGTTTAGATGCTCAAACAATAGAATCATTAAGATTACAAGGCGCTAAGTTTGATTCATTAGGAGTTGGTGATAATATTTCAAAACCAAATGGAAGAATGGGAGCTGTATATAAAGAAGTAGCAGTTATAGAAAATGGTGAAGTTAAACCAAGAATTAAAGTTAGCGAAGATATTATTAAAATAGTAAATCCAGGATTTAAAAAATTATATAGAGCATTTGATAAAAATACTGGTTATGCACTTGCTGATGTTATGTGTAATTATGATCAAGAACTTGATGAAAGAAAATTAACAATTGTAAGTTTAAATGATTTTATTAAAAGTACTACTATTGAAGATTATGAATTAGTTCCTCTTCAAAAGAAATTATTTGAAAAAGGTAAACTTGTTTATAAAGATCCAAGTTTATTAGAAAAGAAAAAATATGTAGAAGAACAAATGGGTAGAATATATCCTGAAGTAAAAAGACTTTTAAATCCTCATGGATATTATGTAGATGGTAGTGAAGAATATGCAAAATTCAAACATGAAATGATTAGAAAATATAGAAAAAAATAGGAGGAATTTATGAAAAGATTTAATGCTAAAAAAGAAACTGATAATATTATTAAGTTTATTCAAAATTATTTTAAAGAAAATAATTTAAAAGGTGTTGTTTTAGGAATAAGTGGAGGTAAAGATTCTGGTATAGTGGCTGCTTTATTTTCAAAAGCTCTTGGAAGTGAAAATGTACTAGGAGTAACACTTCCATGTCATTCTGAAATATCTGATAAAAATGATGCTAAATTAGTTGCTGAAAAATATGGTTTTGAATTATTAAATATTGATTTAACTAATGTTTATGATTCATTTATTAATGAAATAAATAAACTTGGTAATTTTAGTGAAGAAAACTTATTAAATAGTAATATCAATATTAAACCAAGATTTAGAATGGCTAGTGTATATTATCTAGCAGCTTTATATTCAAGTTTAAAAGGTGGAACTTATGTAGTAGCAGGTACATCTAATAAATGTGAATTATATGTTGGATATTTCACTAAAGGAGGAGACTCAAATTACGATATTGGAGTATTAAATGATTATACAGTTGAAGAAGTAATTAAAATTGGTGAGTATTTAGAAGTTCCAAAAGAAGTTTTATATAAAGCACCAAGTGATGGATTAAGTGGAAAAACAGATGAAGATAAATTAGGAGTTAAATATAAAGACATAGCTTCTTATATGAATGGTGAATATGTTTCTGATGAAGTTAAATTAAAAATTGAAAAACTTCATAAAGGATCATTACATAAATTTAATATTCCAGTTTATAAAAGATAGGAAGTGACCATATGAAAAAATATAAAATTGGAATGTATGGTGGAAAGTTCATGCCATTCCATAAAGGTCATAAATATTGTATAGATTTTGCATCAAAAGAATGTGAAAAAGTATATGTGATTTTATTCTATGGTGGAAGTGATGAACTAAAAATACTAAATGAAAATCATGAAGAATATTTAACTGTAGAGGATAGAGTTAAACATTTAAAAAATCTATTAAAGAATTATTCTAATACAGAACTTGCTTTAATAGATGTTAGTAAATGTAGATTACCTGATGGAAGTGAAGACTGGGATGCTGAAACACCTCTTGTAAGAAAAGTAGTAGGAAATAAATTAGATGCAGTTTATAGTAGTGAAATATCATATGATCCATATTTTAAAAGAGCATATCCAGAATGTGTTCATAGAGTAGTTGATTATAAAAGAATCCACTATCCAATTAGTGGAACAAAAATTAGAAATATGAAAAGTATAAAGGAGAGAGAAAAATGGATAATTTAATTAAAAGTTTTAAAAGTTTAAAATGGTATGAAATCATAATGATAGTAATAATGGTTGTAATAGCTGGTATGAGTATTTATGAAGCTATTGTTCATCCAGAATCAAGTACTAATCCATTATGGTTAACAATCATAAATTTTATTAGTGCAATATGTGGAATAATTTGTATATTCTTCTGTGCTAAAGCAAATATTTCAAATTTTATATTTGGTAGTATTAACACTATTGTTTATGCAATATTCTTATATTACCAAAAGATTTATGGAACATTTGCACTTGAGGTTTTGTTCTATTTACCAATTAATTTCATTTCTTGGTATTTATGGGCAAAACATAGAGATAAAGTTTTAACTGAAAAAACAAAATCTAAAAAACTAACTTTAACACAAAATATATTATGTACAGCTTTAATAGTAGGTGGTGGAATTATTTATCACTATATATTAGTTAAAATAGGTGGAAATGTAGCTTGGTTAGATGCATTTACATTAAGTATTGGTATTATTGCTGTAATACTAGAAATGTTTAGATATAAAGAACAATATGTTTGGTGGATCATTACTGATGTTATTGCAGTAGCAATGTATATAGTACATTTTGATGCAGTATATCTAACTAAAAAAAGTATTTATTTAATAATGGCAGTAATAGGTTTAATCAATTGGCATAAATTAAATAAAGAAAGAAATAAATTAAATGAATAGGTGATTATTATGAAGATAGGTGTATTCGTAGGTAGTTTTAATCCAGTACACAAAGGTCATATTAAGATGATTAATAAAGCTTTAGAAATTGTTGATAAAGTGTTAGTTATACCAACAGGTAGTTATTGGAATAAAATTAATAATGTAAGTATTGAACAAAGAATTGAAATGTTAAATTTTTATAAAACTGAGAATATTATTATTGAAAATAAAATTAATCATTTAAAATACACTTATCAAATAATAAGAAATCTAAAAAAAAGATATAAAAAAGATGAATTATTTTTGATACTAGGAGCAGATAATATAATTAGTTTTAATAAATGGAAACATTATAAAGAATTATTAAAATT